>CAYRNE010000225.1:0-5337 GCA_964425245.1 uncultured Devosia sp. | reverse complement strand
CTGGTGGAGCGCATGCCGCAGTATGCGTTCGCCTTCATGGTCTTCACCATGGCGAATGTCGGGTTGCCCGGCACCTCAGGATTCGTGGGCGAGTTCCTGACGATGCTGGCCATATTCCAGGTGAACACCTGGGTCGCCTTCCTCGCGGCAACCGGCGTGATCCTCTCGGCCGCCTATGCGCTCTGGCTCTACCGCCGCATCATCTTCGGCGCGCTGACCAAGGAATCGCTCAGGGCGATCCTCGACCTCGACCGCCGAGAAGTGCTGGCGCTGATGCCACTGGTCGTCCTCACCATTCTCTTTGGCTTCTATCCCGCGCCCATCCTCGATACGAGCGCCGCGGCAGTGAAGCTCCTCATCGACAATCTGCCCACGGGGGCCGTCGCGGTGGCCGACGCTGCTGCCCAGGTCGCGGCGGGGCACTAGGAGACGCGCCATGAACTCCGATGTCGTGAGCTTCGAAACCCTGGCGCCGGCCTGGCCGGAGCTGCTGCTTGCCGGGGGCGCCCTCGTCCTGCTGCTCGTCGGCGTGCTGTTCCGTGAGGACCGCCACGCGCTGATCTCGGGTGCGGCAATCGTCCTCCTCGCCGCCGTCGGCGTCCTCGTTGCGACGGGAACGGACGGTGTCCTCTTCAACGGCGGCTTCGTCGCCGATGCCTTCGCCCGCTACATGAAGCTTCTGGTGATCGGCGGCTCGGCGCTGGCCATCGTCCTTTCCTATTCGAGCGCCACCCATGACGGGCTGAACAAGTTCGAGTATTCGACGCTCATCGTGCTCGCGACGCTCGGCATGATGGCCATGGTCTCGGCCAACGACCTCATGTCGCTCTATGTCGGGCTGGAGCTTCTTTCGCTCCCGTCCTACGTCATCGCGGCCTTCCACCGGGAGAACGCGAAGGCCTCGGAGGCCGGCCTCAAGTACTTCGTTCTCGGTGCGCTCTCTTCGGGGCTGCTGCTCTACGGAGCGTCGTTGATCTACGGCTTCACGGGCGCCACGCAGCTCGACCGCATCGTCGCGCTGATCGTTTCCGACGAGCGCTTGATCGGCCTCGTCTTCGGCATGGTCTTCCTTCTCGCGGGCATCGCCTTCAAGATTTCAGCCGTGCCGTTCCACATGTGGACGCCCGACGTTTACGAAGGCGCGCCGACCCCGGTGACCGCCTTCTTTGCCTCCGCGCCCAAGGTCGCGGCCATGGCACTTTTCATCCGCGTCGTCTCGGTTGCCTTCGAGCCGATTACCCGCGACTGGCAGCAGATCGTTATCTTCCTCTCGATCGCGTCGATGGTGCTCGCTGCCTTCGCCGCCATCGGCCAGAACAACCTCAAGCGGCTGCTTGCATACTCTTCCATCGGCCATGTCGGCTTCGCGCTCGTCGGGCTATCGGCCGGCAGCGCCGACGGCGTCGAGGGCGTTGCCATCTACATGGCGATCTACATTGCCATGACCGTCGGCGCGTTCGCCTGCCTCCTCGCCATGCGCACGGAGGCGGGGTTCGTTGAACGCATCGATGAGCTCGCCGGCCTCGCCCGCCGGCGGCCGTTCATCGCCGCGACCTTCGCTGTGCTGATGTTCTCGTTCGTCGGCCTGCCGCCCCTGGCCGGCTTCTTCGCCAAGTGGCACGTGTTCCTCGCGGCCATCGAGGCGCAGCTCTTCGTTCTCGCGGTCATCGGCGTCCTCGCGAGCGCGATCAGCGCCTTCTACTACCTGCGCATCGTCAAGGTCATGTACTTCGACGAGCCTGTCGTCGACTTCGCCGCTGCGCCACGCGAACTGGCGATCGTCATGGCGGCGGTCACCGTCTTCGTCGTGACCTACTATGTCACTGCCGGCGCGCCTCTGGCTGACGCAGCCAGGGTCGCGGCTGGCAGCCTGTTCTAGTGCCCGATTTCTGGCTTGGCCCGAAAGCGTCGTCGCGGGGTTATCGCCTCGTCGGCTTCGATGCGGTCGGCTCGACCAGCACCGAGGCCGCGAACTCTGCCCGGGCCGGCGACGTGGGCGACATCTGGTTCGCGGCGCTGCAGCAGACCGCTGGCAGGGGCCGCCGCGGCCGCCCCTGGCAGACGCCGCACGGCAATCTCGCCGCAAGCCTCCTCGTCGTACCCGATGTGGCAGCGGAGCTGGCATCGACACTCGGCTTCGTTGCCGGTGTTGCGCTGACGGAGGCGCTGCGGCAAGTGGTGCCCGGCGCGAGCGTCCGAACCGGCGTGGATGGGGCAGACGGGCAGGGCATCCGCATCGCGCTCAAGTGGCCCAACGACGTGCTCGCCGATGGCGCCAAGCTCGCCGGCATCCTGCTCGAAGCCATCAAGCGCGACGATGGCCGCCATGCCGTCGTGATCGGTTTCGGGATCAATGTCGTAACCGCGCCGGAAGGGCTGCCTTACCCCGCCACCTCGCTCGCCACCATCGGCGCGCATGCGACCGCCCAGGACCTGTTCGAGGCGCTCACCGACGCCTGGGTCGACGCGATCGCCGTCTGGGACCAGGGGCGGGGTGTCGCCGAGATCCTCGGGCTTTGGCGTCGTACTGCGGCCGGCATCGGCGCCGAAGTCGCGGTCGCACGCGAGAATGGCGTCGTTCGCGGCATTTTCGAAACGGTGGACGACAGCGGGCGGCTGGTCCTTCGCGCCGCCGATGAGAGCCGCATCGCAATTACCGCGGGCGATGTCCATTTCGGCATCACCGCAGCGGCGGGTCGCTGACATGGCAGCGGATCGTCCGGACGAACTCGTATTCGTGCCGCTCGGTGGCGTCGGCGAGATTGGCATGAACATGGCCGCCTACGGTTTCGGCCCCTCCCACCGCCGCAAATGGATCGTCGTCGATTGCGGCGTCACCTTCGCCGGTCCGCACGAGCCGGGGATCGAGCTCATCATGGCCGATCCGAGCTTCCTCGAGGATAATGCCGACGACGTGCTCGGGCTCGTCCTCACGCACAGCCACGAGGACCACTACGGCGCCGTGCTCGACCTCTGGCCGGCTTTCGACCGGCCCGTCTTCGCCACCGCCTTCACCGCCGCGATGCTGGCTGCCAAGCGGGCCGCCGACGACATCGTCGACAGCGTATCCGTGTCGCCCATGCAGGTCGGCAAGCCCTTCGAGCTGGGGCCGTTCACCATCGAGGCCATCAACGTCGCCCATTCGATCCCGGAAAGCTGCGCGCTGCTCATCACGACGCCTGCCGGCCGCATCCTCCATACCGGCGACTGGAAGCTCGACCCCAATCCCATCGCGGCGCCGCCGACGGACATCGCGCGGCTCGCGAGAATCGGCGAGGACACAAGCTCCCCCCTCGCTCTCATCTGCGATTCGACGAACGCGCTGAAGGACGGCCAGAGCCCCAGCGAAGACGAAGTCTCATCCACCCTCGCAGCTCTCATCCAGGACGCGCCCCATCGTGTTGCGCTCACGACGTTCGCTTCGAACGTCGGGCGCATCATTTCGATCGCCCGAGCCGCCGAGAAGGCCGGCCGCAGCGTCGTCATGTCGGGGCGGGCGTTGCACCGCATCTCCGGCATCGCGCGTGAACTCGGCATGCTGGAAGGCATCGCCCCCTTCCTCGACCAGGACGAGTACAAGGCGCTGCCGCGCAACAAGGTCTGCCTCATCGTGACGGGCAGTCAGGGCGAGCCGCGGGCGGCCATCGCGCGTATCGCTCGCGAGGAACATCCGGCCATCGACCTCAATGCCGGCGACCGGGTCATCTTCTCGTCCTGGGCCATCCCCGGCAACGAGCGCGAGGTCATCGACATTCAGAACATGCTGATCGACCGTGGCATCGAGGTCATCACCCAGCTCGACGGCCTCGTCCATACGACGGGCCATCCTCGCCGCGACGAACTGCGCCGACTCTACGATCTCGTGAGGCCCGAGGTTCTGGTCCCGGTGCATGGCGAGGCGGCGCACCTCGAGGCGCACGCCAACCTCGGCCGCATCCATGGCATCCGCAACGTCTTCTCGGCCCGTAACGGCGACATGGTTCGCCTCTTTCCCGAACCGATGATGTTCCCCGGCGAGGTGCGCACGGGCGAGCTCTACCTCGATGGCAACGTGCTCTGCACCCCCGAAGAGAGCGGGGTCAGAGGCCGGCGCCGGCTCATGTTCGGCGGCCATATCGTCGTTTCGCTCGCGCTCGACGACCGTGGCCACGTCGTTTCGGGGCCGGTCCTCGCGATGGAGGGGCTGCCCCAGGTCGAGGACGACGACGACGCGCTCGAGGACATCGTGCGCCGCATCGTCTCGGGCACGCTGAAGAGCATCCCGCCCAAGCGCCGCGCCGATCCCGAGCTCGTCAACAACGCGCTCCAGCGCGCCATCCGCAGCGAGGTCGCTGCCTGGTGGGGCAAGAAGCCCAATGTCACCGTGTTCGTCCACGCGGTCTGACGATGCAGCTCATTTCCATTGTCGCGATCTACATTGTCGTCTGGTGGCTGTGCCTGTTCGCCGTTCTGCCTTTTCGCGTTCGCAACCAGGTCGATGAAGGCGAGTGGGTCCAGGGCAGCGAGCGCGGCGCGCCGCGCCTCGCGCGGCTCTGGCCCAAGCTGTTGATCACCACGGTCCTCGCGGCGGCAGTAACCGCGCTGCTCTTCTGGCTTCTCGGCAACGAGTGGCTGCGCGAATACTGGCGCTAGCCTGTCGGCCGCGTCAGCGCCCGCGCCGCCGGCCTTTCGACCCTTCCGCCTTCGCGTGCTCGTAAGCCATCTCGATCGCGGCGCGGAGCTCGTCCTTGCCGATCCTGCCGAGATCGACAGTCGTCCAGCCCCGCTGGCCCCACTTGTTCGGCACGGGCGAAAACGCCTCGGGCAGCATGAGGCATTTCATCTCCTGCTCATTCGGCGTGAGCGCGAGGTTGGCACTCAGCCGGTCGGCCGCCACGGTGACGTAAATCCGCCGCGCGCGATATGCCGTCCTGTTGAGATGCGGCGCCTCGGCGGTCCCCTCGAGTGAAAGCGCGATTTCGCGCACGTCGCCGGCGCTCGCCATCGGCCTCTCCGCAAGAAAAAAGCAGGGCCAAAGCCCTGCCTGAAAGAGTTTCGCGACAATACGCCGGTCTTACGCGCACGATCGTGGCAGCCAGCGCTCCTCCCTTGACGTTGTCGGCGTCCGGCAGCTTGGCGCTGCCTGTGTTTTTATGGACCGCGACCCTAACAAGCAGGGTCCGCGCTGTCACCAAGATTCTGCTACAATCGAAAGGCTTGTAAACGGCGCTTTGCTGCGGTTTGACTTGGGCGCCGCCGCGTCCCGAGTCGACCTGCAACCCGGAGAATTCATGCGTCTTTCCCGCTACTTCCTGCCGGTTCTCAAAGAGACGCCGAAGGAAGCCGAAACGGTCTCCC
>CAYRNE010000224.1:0-5344 GCA_964425245.1 uncultured Devosia sp. | reverse complement strand
AAGACCGTGAAGTCCTGGCTGAAGACGTAGATCAGCCGCCCGTTGATCGTGCCCGCGCCGGTTACGACACCATCACCCGGAACAACGTTCTCGGTCATGCCGAAATCCGTCGCACGGTGGGTTACGAACATGTCGTATTCCTCGAACGAGCCGCTATCGAGCAACACGTCGAGCCGTTCGCGCGCCGTGAGCTTCCCCTTGGCGTGCTGGGCCGCGATCCGCTCCTCGCCCCCTCCCAACCGCGCCCTGGCGCGGCGCGCTTCCAGCGCCTCGAGGATCTTCTGGCTCACCGTCCCTCGCGAACTTTGACCGTTTAGTCAAAGTTACATGGGGAAACGGTTGCGGAAAAGGCCATCCGCTGCAGCGGCTGCCAGAATCGCCGCGGCCTGTTGCGCGATTTCGCGACGCCACGTAAACCGGCGCGGCCAGCCGGAGAGAGCCATGCCCGCGCCCCTCGCCCCCGCGAATCTACCGCCAAACCTCATCGAGGACGCGGTCCGCGCGGCCCTCGCCGAAGACCTCGGACTTGCCGGCGACCTCACCAGCCAGGCGACGCTGCCGCCCGATGCAATCGCCGTTGCGACGCTGAGCGCGCGCGAGCCCGGCGTCGTTTCTGGTCTTCCTCTGGCAACGGAGGCATTTCGCCAGATCGGGGCCGGCGTGAGCTTCGAGCCGCAGATCGCCGACGGTGCCGCGGTCGCGGCCGGCGACCCCGTCGCCCGCGTTTCCGGCAATGCCCGCCAGATATTCGGCGCGGAGCGGGTTGCGCTGAATTTCGTCAACCACCTGAGCGGGATCGCAACGCTCACCCGCGCCTATGCCGATGCCATCGAGGGGACCGGGGCCCGCATCTGCGACACGCGCAAGACGACGCCGGGTCTGCGCGCCTTCGAAAAATACGCCGTGCGCTGCGGCGGTGGCGCAAACCACCGCTTCGCCCTCGACGATGCGATCCTCATCAAGGACAACCACATCGCGGTCGCGGGCGGGGTCGCTGCAGCCTATCGTGCGGCGCGCGCCTATGCGGGGCACCTCGTCGCCATCGAGATCGAGGTGACGAGCCTCAATGAACTGCGCGAGGCGCTCGATGCTGGCGCGACGGTCGTCCTGCTCGATAACATGGACATCTCGGCCCTCCGTGAAGCCGTCGCGCTCACGGCCGGCCGGGCAACTCTCGAAGCCTCGGGCGGCGTGACGCTCGAGCGCGTGCGCGCGATCGCCGAAACCGGCGTCGACTTCATCTCGACAAGCCAGATCACGATGGGGGCGAAGCCGCTCGACCTCGGGCTGGACGTCGTTATTTCATGAATGTGATGGACGAGATGCTGGCAGCGGCCGTCGCCGCAGCCGAGGCCATCGCCGGGATTTACGCCGGCGAGATCGAGGCCGCGCGGAAACCCGACAACTCGCCGGTGACCCTGGCCGATACCCGGGCTGAGGCCATAATCCTCGAACGGCTGGCATCGCTGGACCTGCCGGTCCTTGCCGAGGAAAGCGTTGCCGCCGGCCACATCCCGGAGCTTGGCGAGGAGTTCTTCGTCGTCGATCCCCTCGACGGCACCCGCGAGTTCCTGAAGCGCAACGGCGAGTTCACGGTCAACATCGCGCTCTGCCGCCGCGGGCACCCGCGCCTCGGCGTGGTTCTCGCGCCGGCGACGGGCATGGCCTACTGGGGTGGCCCTGAGGGGGCCTTCTCGGGGAGGCTCGAACACGGAACGATCCATCACCGTCAGGGCATACGTGCATCGGCCGATGGACCGCTGCGCATCGTCGCGAGCCGCTCTCACGGCCATCCGGCGATCGAAGCCCTATGCCGGCGGCTTGGAATCGTCGACGATGTGTCCGTTGGCTCCTCGCTCAAGTTCGGGCTGCTCGCAAGCGGCGCGGCGGAACTCTATCCGCGCTTCGGTCCGACCTCGGAGTGGGACACCGCTGCCGGTCAGGCCGTGCTCGAGGCGGCTGGCGGGGTGGTCCTCGGCCTCGACGGCAAGCCGCTGAGCTGCGGGCATCGGAACCAGCAGTTCCTCAACGGCCCCTTCGTCGCCGCCGCGACCCGCGAACTGGCCGACAGGACGCTGATGCACCTGCGGGACCTGAACGCCGCCTGAACAGGCCATGCGCAATGCGCATGGCTGGTGCGGAACATTGCGGGTTGCGCTGACTCGGCCGGCCATATATAGGCCCGCCATATTCTCGTCAGGCATATGCTTGGTTAAGCAACCATGAACGTCCGCACGATCTGTCTTGCGATTCTCTATGAAGGGGAGTCGACCGGTTACGAAATCCGGAAGCTTTCGGTGGAGGGGGAATATTCCTACTTCATCGACGCCAGCTACGGCTCGATTTACCCGGCCCTTGCCAAGCTTGAGGCGGAGCAGCTCGTCACCAGCCGGGTCGAGGTGCAGGACGGCAAGCCAGCCAAGAAGGTCTACGCGATCACAGAAGCTGGCCGACGGGCGTTCATCAATTCGCTTTTCGAGAAGCTCGGCGAGGATGAGTACCGCAGCGAGTTCCTGCTGTTCGCCCGCTTCGCCTCCGAGCTTCCCGCCACGCTGGTCGAACAGCGGCTCAACGAGCGGCTCGAGCAGATCGACGCGGCGCTCCTGGAGTTCGACCGGCTCAGGGCCAAGCATCAGCATCCTGCCGACGAGTGGATAATCGACTACGGGCGCACTTGTATGGTCGTGGCCCGCGACTACATCCATGCGCACCGGGGCAAGTTGCTGGCGCTGGCGCGGTCCGAGACGGACGCCGCAGCCGCCGAATAGAGGGATTCTCACTACTATGCGTGCCATTTACTCTTACGGCGCGGCAGCGCTCATTGTCCTGCTTTTCGCTGGCTGGCTCGCCACGGGGACTTTTGTTCGCGGGGGCCAGGGCGCCGGAAACGGCGAGCGCCCGATCATCGCCCTCTTCGAGGAAGAAGGCGGACCGCTCTCCACCGCTATCGAAGATGCGGGCCTTGCCGCGCATCACGAGAACGAGGAGGAGGTCGATCCGCATCTCACCATCGCGGAACGCGTGGCGCAGGCGAACGGGGAGAGCGAGGCCCAGGCGCGTTCGGTGCGTACCCAGACCTTCCGGGTGGAGCCGATGGCGATCGAGGCCCCGCTGCGGGGGCGCACCAAGGCCAAATCCATGGTTTCGGTCGTGCCGGAGACTTCCGGCACGGTGACTCAGGTCCATGTCGAAAAGGGTCAGCAGGTCGCGCAGGGCGACCTCCTCTGCACGCTGGACCGGGGCACGCGGCAGGCCGCCGTCGATCAGGCCAATGCGGCGCTTCTCCAGGCGCAGGCCGCGCTTGACCAGGCGCGCCAGCAGTACGAGACAAACCGCAACCTGCGTGAGCAGGGTCTTGCCCCCGCCAATACGGCGCTGCAGTTCGAGAGCGCGGTGGCGTCTGCCGAAGCGCAGGTCGCCGCGGCACAGAGCGCCCTCGACAATGCCAAGGCCGAATGGGGCCGCACCGAGGTCGTCGCCCCCGTTGCCGGCGTCATCCAGGACCCGCTTGCCACGGTCGGCAGCATGCTCGGGCCGCAGGCGCCCTGCGCAACCATTGTCGAGCTCGATCCCATGCTGTTCGTGGCCGCCATTCCCGAAGCCCGCATCGGCCTGGCGCGGACCGGGCTGCCAGCAAAGATAAAGACGGTAACGGGCAAAGAACTCGATGGCACGGTAACCTTTATCGGGCAGACCGCCGACGAAGCGACCCGCACCTTCCCCGTCGAGATCGAAATTCCGAACCACGACGGATCGCTCCGCGGCGGCATCACCGCAGAAGCAACCGTCAACCTCGGCTCCGCGCCTGCGCACCTGCTTCCGCAGTCGGTGCTGACCCTCGATGACGAGGGTGTGCTCGGCGTCCGCTCCGTGGTCGACGGGATCGTCGAGTTCCACCCCGTTACCATCATCCGCGACACGCGCGAGGGCGTCTGGGTCACCGGCCTGCCTCCGAGCATCGATATCATCACCGTGGGCCAGGAATATGTGCTTGCGGGCCAGCGCGTGAACGCGACCAACGTCTCCGAACCGGCAGCCGACGAGGCCGCCCGTGAGAGTGCGCAGTCATGATGAACCTCCTCGAACGCATTCTGCGCATGCCCCGGGCGGTGCTCACCGTCATGGCGCTGCTGATGATCGCCGGCTTCGGCGCCTATCAGACGCTGCCCAAGGAGAGCTTCCCGGCGATCGACATCCCCTACTTCTACGTCTCGGTGAGCCAAACGGGCGTTTCGCCCCGTGATGCCGAGCGGCTGCTCGCCAAGCCGATCGAGGACCGCCTCGAGGACATCGATGGGCTCGAGAACATCAGCTCCACCTCGACGACCGGCCATGTGTCCGTGTTCCTCGAATTCAACGTCAACGCCGACAAGGACAAGGCGCTGGCAGACATTCGCGCCAAGCTCGACGGTGTATCGGCGGAGCTTCCCGACGATGCGACAGAGCCGTCGGTGAACGAGATCTCGTTCGAGAACTTCCCCACGATCAATGTCGCGGTCTATGGCGAAGTGCCCGAGCGCACGCTGGTGCAGCGCGCCAAGGACCTGCAGACTGCACTCGAAGGTATACCGGAGGTACAGAGCGTCACGATCTCAGGCTCGCGGGACGAGATGCTCGCGGTCACGATCGACCTCAACCGGCTCGAGGCCTACAATCTCACGGCGGCGCAGCTCTTCGACGCCCTGGCCCGCAACAACATGGTGGTCGCCGGCGGTACGCTCGACACCGGGCAGGGATCGTTCAACGTCGAGGTGCCGGGGCTCATCACCACGGCCGAGGACGTCTACAACCTACCGATCAAGAGCGACGGCGCGACGGTTGTAACCTTCGGCGATGTGGCCTCGATCACGCGCACATTCGAGGATGCCACTCAGTATGCCCATGTGAATGGGCAGCCGGCGATCACCCTCGGTGTGCTCAAGAAGCTCAACACCAACGTCATCAACATCTCCGAGAAGGTCCATGCCGTCACCGCCGAGGCGACGGCCGACTGGCCCGACAGCCTGCAGTACAGCTTCATGCTCGACCAGGCGGAGACGACCGCAAAGCTTTACCGGTCGCTCGAGGCCGCCGTCCTCACCGCCGTCGCGCTCGTGATGATTACCTGCGTCGCGACGCTGGGCCTGAGGCCGGCGCTGATGATCGGCACCTCGATCCCGATCTCGTTCATGATCGCGTTCATGGTCGCCCAAATGCTCGGGATGACCATCAACATGATGGTGATGTTCGGCCTCGTGATCGCCGTGGGTGTGCTCGTCGACGACCCCGTGGTGGTCGTCGAATATGCCGAACGAAAGCTGCAGGAAGGCATCCCCAAGCGCGAAGCCTTCATCATGGCCGCCAA
>CAYRNE010000223.1:0-5353 GCA_964425245.1 uncultured Devosia sp. | reverse complement strand
GACGTTCATGGGTCCCAGAAATTCGCGCAGGCCAGAGACGAAGATCTCGCGCAGCATGATGGCCACCGCGGGTACGAGATCGAGCCCGGAGAGGCTGCCGTTCCAGGCAAGGACGATGAGCAGCGCGCCGACGAGCAGCTTGTCGGCGATCGGGTCGAGCATGCGGCCGAGCGGCGTGCCGAGGTTCATCCGTCGCGCGAGATAGCCGTCGAGCCAGTCGGTCACGGCCGCGGCGAGGTAGAGCACGAGCGCGATCGTGACGGCAATCGTGCCGCCCATGGCGAGAAGAAGGCAGATCAGGGGGATCGCCACGATCCGGCCTAAGGTCAGCAGGTTGGGCAGGTTCAGCGTGCCGGACATGGGCGGGACACAACAGGAACCGGCATTGCGGGTCAAGCAGGGAACCCAATCGTGTTCCCGCGCCTTCTACTAGGCCCTAGCGAAGGAGGTTCAGATGAACCAACAGCCCGAGCACCGCGAACAGCACAAGAAGCCGCCGCATGCGCCGGCCTTCGACCGCAAGAAGAAGCCGGGACCGGAGGAGTCGGACGTTCAGGTTCGTCCGGCAGGGCCGGACGGCATGCGCGACAAGCCGAAGAAGGAATGGAAGCCCGAGGACGAAGCTTCCGACCAGTCCTTCCCGGCGAGCGACCCACCGGCCGCCAACCGGTTCGATTGATTGATCCTCAACTAGACGGTTCGATTCCAGACGCGGCCTTCCCCGAGAACGGGGGAGGCCGATGCGTGTTCGTATGAGCGCGAGAATCGAGCGCTACGCCACCATGTCCGCCGTGCCACGCCGCGCCTCGACGGCTTCCGCCAGACGTCGCAGCACAGAGACGGAGTCATCCCAGCCGATGCAGCCGTCGGTGATCGACTGGCCGTAGGTCAATGCGCGACCCGGGACGAGGTCCTGCCGGCCGGCGACGAGATTGCTCTCGACCATCATCCCCATGATGCGCCGGTCGCCGCCCGCAACCTGCCCGGCGACGTCTTCGACGACGTGCGGCTGGTTCTCCGGCTGCTTGCCGGAATTGGCGTGGCTCGCATCGATCAGCAGCGCGGGGGCGAGCCCTGCCTGCACGGCCTCGGCCGCAGCGGCCTCGATGCTTTCGGAATCGTAGTTGGGCGCCTTGCCGCCGCGCAGGATGATGTGACAGTCGTCGTTGCCAGCGGTGGCGGCCACTGCCGTACGACCGCTCTTGGTCACGGCGAGAAAATGGTGCGGCTGGCTTGCCGACTTGACTGCGTCGAGCGCGATCCGGACGTTGCCGTCGGTGCCGTTCTTGAAGCCGACGGGGCAGCTCAGCCCGGACGCCAGTTCGCGGTGCACCTGGCTCTCGGTCGTGCGTGCGCCGATCGCGCCCCAGGCGACGAGATCCGCGAAATATTGCGGCGTCGTCATGTCGAGGAACTCGCAGCCGGCGGGAAGCCCGAGATTGTTGACCTCGAGCAGAATCGAGCGGGCCAGCCTGAGGCCGTTGTCGATGTCGAAGCTTCCGTCGAGGTCCGGGTCGTTGATGAGCCCCTTCCAGCCCACCGTGGTACGCGGCTTCTCGAAATAGACGCGCATCACGATCTCGAGCGAGCCGGTCAGCTCCTGGCGCACCGCCGCGAGCCGTCGCGCGTATTCAAGCGCGGCTTTGGGATCGTGGATCGAGCAGGGGCCGATGACGACGGCCAGCCGGTCGTCGTTCCCGTGAACGATGTTGTGGATGGCGTGGCGGGCGCTGAGCACCGTGCGGGTCGCGGTGTCCGTGCGCGGGAACTCCTGGATCACCTCGGCGGGCGTCCGGATTTCGCGCAACTCGCGAATACGCAGGTCATCGGTGGATTTCAGCATCGTCGGGCTCCTTTTTCGGGCCCCTGACGACACGAAAGCCGCCAGGGGGCTGGCGGCTTCTCGGGGTAACTTCGCGGTCTATGTTCAGATCAAACGCGCCCCTCCGGCTGCCAGCGGCTTCCGTTGCTAAAGTACCAGAAGAAATAGGCGGCCCGGACGAGGTTCATGGCGCCTCTATAGCCAATGGATTCCGCTTTGTCATCCGTCCTCCCGCACCCCTCCCGGGGCGACGACTGAGGACCGCGTTCACTCAGCCGGCGTCAGCGCAGGGAAGTAGGCCGCCGCGGTCGGCGCGAGTAGGTCCGTCGGCACGTCCGCGAGTGGTATCTCCAGCAGGTCGTCGCCGCAGGCCGCCATGACGTGCGGCAGACCGCCGAGGCCGAAGACGATGCGCTCGCCGGCCTTGAAGCCGATGGCAAGATACTCGCGAAGAATGTCCGCGCCGGCGCAGTCCCCTTCGAAGGATTCATGGTGGGCAGGCTGCTGAGCTTCGATGAAGGCGACGAGGTCGTCGCTCGGGCCCCAGCGGTAGCCGGCGGGATTGGCGCGGGCGACCGCCGGATCGACGGCCTCACCATCGTAGGTTTGCGCCACCCAGCCGGAAAGGATGAGGCTCAGGTCGAGCGGCCGGCCGGACTTCACGTCGAGGCTATAGTACTCGTGGTGGTTGTAGGGGTGCGCGCCGCCGCAGTAGAGCGAACCGGATTCGGTCCAGCTGAGCACGGTTGGCGAGGCATAGGTCACCTCGACCGTCTCGTCGGCATAGCCGCCGAGGGTGGCGAACGCCTCGTCGAGGTAGCCGGTCCAGCCCATGCCGGGATACTGGCGGGAGAGGCAGCCAAGTGCATCGGTGCTCATCGCCCAGTGACGCTGTTCGAGATGGAGGTTGGCGGCCCCCGCGTCCGAGCCGTCCGCCAGGCGTTCGATGCGGGGAAAGCGGAAGCGGGTTCGCGGGTCGACGACGTAGCGGACGGTCGTGCCGTCGAATCCAACCTCGCCGGCGGCTTCGAGGGTGACGATCTGCATCCTCAAAGCGTCGTAGGGTGCGGTCTCAGGCGTCAGCGGCGCGCCGTTCAGCAGCGCGTCGAGAGCCACATGAGCCAGGTCGTCGTGCGTGCTGTAATCGGCGAGTTCGAACGGCCGAGCCCCGACGCGTTCGAGCGCGACGGCGAGGCTTTTCGTCGCTTCCGCATCTTCCCAGGTGCCGGTGAGCCTTGCGCCATCATCGACGATCGCGAGCTCCCAGACGCCGCTTGTGGGCGCGAATTCGATGTCCTCGGGCGTGCCCCCGCAGGTCTCTGGCGTGCACGGCGCTTTTTCCTCGAGGAAGAAGACGCCAGCTTCGGCCCCGAGGCCGAAAAGCGGGATGTCGACGCCGCGCGACTCGTAGAAGTAACGGGCAAGGGGCACTCCATCGGGCGAGGCCCCCACCACGAGTTCGACGACCATGGGGATGCTGCCGATGGTGCCGCGATAAGTCACGGCGTCGGCGAGGGCGGGCGCTGCCGGTAGGGCGAGGACGAGAGCGGCGAAGGGTGTCGCGAAATGCATCGGTCGGTAACCTGATTTTTCGCGGCCGCATTAGCGCCATCCCGATGAACAGCGGCTGAACCAGGTGCTGATGATGAACGGAAACTAAACGGCAGTTAACAAGCGATGCGCCTGATGCATGGCTGACTGAACGAAATCACGTCTCCTCAAGCTCGCGTGAGGGGCCTACATCAGCGGCACCAAACGAAGAGGGGAACCGCCATGTTCAAGAAGATCATCGATTACGCCCAGTACCGCCGCACCGTCCGCGAGCTCTCCGCGCTCGACAGCGCCCAGCTGCGAGACATCGGTCTGACCCGCTCGGACATTCGCGCCGTCGCGCGGGCTGCGCTCCAGTAGCGATCCCTGTACGATCAGCCGAACCTCAAGGCGCCCTCCCGGGCGCCTTTTGATTCCGGCGGAAACTGACGCTCGACCGTCGCCGAAGAGGGCGCCGATCCCCACACCCCGCGACAGCTCGGCTCGGATCAGTCAGCTCCGGTTGAAGTGGTCGTAGACGATCTGCGCGATCTGGCGGGAGATGCCGGGGATCGCGGCGAGGTCGGCGAGCGATGCGCGGCTCACGGCCTTTGCCGAGCCGAAGTGGTTGAGCAGCGCGCGCTTGCGTGCCGGGCCGATGCCCTGAATCTCGTCGAGCGGGTTGCGGGTGATGTCTTTCTTGCGCCGCGCGCGGTGCGTGCCGATGGCGAAGCGGTGTGCTTCGTCGCGCAGCCGCTGCACGTAATAGAGCACGGGGTCGCGGTGCGGCAGCATGAAGGGCTCGCGGCCCTCCATGAAGAACTTCTCGCGCCCGGCGTCACGCTCTTCGCCCTTGGCGATACCGACGAAGATGACCTCGCGCGGAAGATTGAGCTCTGCGATCACCTCGCGCACGGCATTGAGCTGACCCTGGCCGCCGTCGATGAAGACAAGGTCGGGCCAATCGGGCATGCCGCCGGCGTCCTCCGCATCGACGAGGCTTTCGGCGGCAAGCCGCGAGAAGCGGCGCTTCAGCACCTCGCGCATCATGCCGAAGTCGTCGCCGGGCGTCAGCGACTCGGATTTAATGTTGTAAGTCCGATAGTGCTTCTTGCTGAGACCCTCGATGCCCGCGACGACCATTGCCCCGACCGCATTGGTGCCCGAGATGTGGGAGTTGTCGTAGACCTCGATGCGGCGCGGCGGCTCGTCGAGGCCGAAGCAGTTGGCGACGCCCTCGAGCAGCGATTTCTGCGTTGCGCCCTCGGCAAGCTGGCGGCCGAGCGCGTCGCGCGCGTTGTCGAGCGCATGCTTGACCAGTTCGCGCTTTTCGCCTCGCTGCGGCGTTTCGACGGAGACTTTGCGACCAGCACGCGAGGAGAGCGCTTCCTCGAGCAGGTCGCGTTCGGCCGGCGCATGGCTCAGTAGCACGAGCCGCGGGGGCGGGCGGTCCTCGTAGAACTGGCTGATGAAGGCCTCGAGCACCTCGGACTCGGAAAGGCTCGCATCGGCGCGCGGCCGATAGGCATGGTTGCCCCAGTTCTGGTAGGCGCGGAAGAAGAAGACCTGTACCAGGAAATGACCCGCCTCCTGGTGAATGGCGAAGACGTCTGCTTCCTCGACCGTGACGGCAGCGACGTCGCCGCCGCTCTGCACCAGCGCGAGCGCGCTCAGGCGGTCGCGGAGCCGTGCGGCCTGTTCGAAGTCGAGCCGCTCCGCCGCGGCGTTCATGTCGCGCGACAAGTGCTCCTGCACCGACTTCGATTTGCCCGAAAGGAACTGACGAGCTTCCTCGACGAGCTCGGCGTAATCCCCGATCGAGATTTCGCCGGTGCACGGCGCCGAGCAGCGCTTGATCTGATAGAGCATGCAGGGACGGGTCCGCGCCCGATAGAAGCTGTCCGAGCAGGTGCGGAGGAGGAAGGCGCGCTGCAGCGCGTTGATCGTGCGCTTGACCGTGTAGTACACCATACCGCGCAGGAACGCACCGACCAGAAATAC
>CAYRNE010000222.1:0-5361 GCA_964425245.1 uncultured Devosia sp. | reverse complement strand
ACAACGCGGCGAGGATCGCGAAGAACGCACACAAGAAGGGCATCACGCTTCGCGAGTCGGCGATCGAGCTGAAGCTCCTGACCGGCAAGGAGTTCGACGCCGAAGTGAAGCCCGAGAAGATGGTCGGCCCGCTGAAACTCTGAGGCACTAGCGGCTCAGCCGCCGGTTTGGCATTGTCCCCGCAATCAAGCCACGGGAGCACGCCATGACCGAGTCCGGTACCGTCTTCATCCCGCCCGAATCGCGCCAGCGCCGCTCCGCGGCGTTCATCCCGCCGCTGCTGATCCTGCCGCTGATCATCTACAACGTCGTGGCGTTCGTCTTCATGGGCGGCAATCCTGAAGGCTGGAGCACGGAAATCTTCACCGTTCCCATGGTTTCGCGGGTCGCCTGGTCGCTGACGGCCGGCGACCTGATGCTCGTGCTCGGGCTCGTCTGCCTGTTCTTCGAGATAATCAAGTCGACCAATACCGGGCGCACCTCGGTGCTGGAGCACATGCTCTCGACGCTGGTCTTCGTCGTGTTTCTCGTCGAGTTCATCCTCGCCGGCGCGGCGGCGAGTTCGGTCTTCTTCCTTCTGATGGTGATGTCGCTCTTCGACGTCGTCGCGGGCTTCACGGTGTCGATCACCGCCGCCGGGCGCGACGTGACGATGGCGTCCTGAGCCTCAGGCAATGAGCGTCGTGCGGTATCCGGGCGGCAGGCGGCGCACGCCCGCCCGGGCCGATGCGGCGTAGGCACCCACGGCCTCAGTGGCCGAGCGCGGCGCGGCGCGGCCGAGGATCGCCTGGCTGACGAAATCCGCCGGCGGGGCGATGCGCGCAAAGAGAGGCCGGTCGCTGCTACGACGGAGAATTCTGCTCTTTGGTGTGCCGATTTCACCCATCTCGTTCCATCCTGGCGCCTCATGTCCCGCAATGGGACGGTCGGCGGCGCCTTCTGCCTGATACCTTGCAGCGCGCGTGCCATCCGGCAAGGATTTGCTAACTCATTGCGCCGGAAGCTCGCGGGAGGGTTAACCGGACGACGTGGCGGCGGGTTCCCGTGCGGCCGACTTCCACAAAGCCGAGCGCTTCGTAGGACCCGACAAAGCCCATGAACCGGTAGCTCGGAGACTCGGGATCGACCGGATAGGCCTCGACGACTGTCGCGCCCTGGTCCTCGGCATAGTCTATGGCCGCCTCGATCATCGCCCGCGCCTGCCCCTGACGCCGGAGCTGGCGGCGCATGTACATGCAGGCGAGCGACCAGATGCTCTCGCCCGGCTGCGATTCCGGGCCGCCGAGCCGCTGGTAGGTGTCGCGCGGTGCTATCGAAACCCACGCCACGGGCTCGCCGCCGGCATATCCGACGAGCCCTACGGGCACCCCGGCATCGACGCGCGACAGCATCTGCTTCTCACGCGCGGCGCTGGACGTGTCCTTGAGCTCCTCCTTCGTCGCACGCCAGGCCATGCACCAGCAGTACTTCGGCCCGCCGGGTCCGGCAAAGACCGCAACGAAGTCGGCGCGCGTGGCCTGCGTCACCGGCTTGAACATCAGCTTCGGCGTCTCGGGGCTCGTCCCCTTCCTGGCCGGCGCTGACCCCGCCATCGCTACTTGAAACTGTCCTTGGCCGCGCGGAGCGCTGCAAAGACCGCGGCGGGCTTGCTGTCCTCGGAAAGGCCCATGGCGCGCGCCAGCTCCGGCCGGTCGGCGCGGAGGAAGGGATTGGTGCGCTTCTCCATGCCGAGGCTCACGGGAATGGTGAAGCGCTTGAGTTCCCGCATCCGCCTGACCTCTGCCGACCGGATGGCGAGCGCCGGATTTTTGGGATCGACGCTCTGGGCGAACCGCGCATTGTCGAGCGTATACTCGTGGCCGCAATAGATGAGCGTATCGTCGGGGAGGTCGCGCAGTTCAGCCAGGCCGTCCCACATCGGGCCGGGCTTGCCTTCGAACATGCGGCCGCAGCCCATCGAGAAGGGGGCGTCGCCGCAGAAGAGGTGCCCGCCCGCCGGTTCGTAATAGACGATGTGGCCGAGCGTATGACCGGGCGTTTCGTAGACCAGGAAATCGGTCTCCCCCAGCGAGACGGTCGAGCTTGCCGAAACGAGGACGTCGAGCCCGAGGATTTTCTCGGCTTCGGCCTTCGGTCCGGTGACGGTCGCGCCGAACTCGCGCTTCAGCGACGGAACCCCCTCGACATGATCGGTGTGATGATGAGTGAGGAAGATGTCCGTAAGCGTCCATCCCCTGACCTCGAGGGCCGCCTTGATCGCCTTGGCGTCGGGAGCGTCGATTGCGGCAGTGCGCCGGCTCTCGACGTCATGCACGAGATACCCGTAGTTGTCGGTGCGGCACATGAAGATGTCGATCAGCAGCGGCACGCTCGGCTCCCCACGACTGGAAATCGCGCCCAGGCTGATGACAACCGGCGCAACGCGCGGCAAATTCTATAGATGATACGGCCATCAAGCCAATGACCCCCGACGTAAGGCGCCTCATCGACTTCTACAGAACGCCCCTCGGCAAGCTCTCCCGGGCGCTCCTGCGCGAGCAGGTAATCCGCTTCGCCGGCGACGTGCGCGGACTGCGCGTGCTCGGCCTCGGCTTTGCGACTCCCTATATGCGCTTTGCGATCGGCAACGCGGAAAGGGTGCTCGCCTTCATGCCGGCCCGGCAGGGAGCCTCGGCCTGGCCGCGCGAGGGCCCGTCGCAAACCGTTCTCTGCGACCCGCTCGAAATGCCGCTCACCGACGCTGCCGTGGACCTCATCATCGCCGTCCACGCGCTCGAGCATGCCGCGGACGCCGAGGAACTGATGCGGGAACTCTGGCGGGTCGCCGCGCCCAACGCGCGGCTCATCGCCGTCGTGCCGCGCCGGCGGGGCATGTGGGCGGCGGCCGACAACACCCCTTATGGCGCGGGCAATCCGTTCAGCAGACCGCAGCTCGACAAGCTGCTGCGCGACCACTCCTTCGTGCCGCTCGCCTGGCGCGACGCGCTCTACCTGCCGCCGACGCAGGCGCCGCTGATCCTCAAGTCGGCGCGGTTCTTCGAGCGCGCGGGGAGGCTCTTCGGCCCCGCGCTTGCCGGCGTTGTCTGCGTCCACGCCCGGAAGGAACTCTTCCCCGCCGTGCCGCGGCGCAAGCGGGCCGAGCGCTACGTCCGCGTTCCGGCGCTGGCGCCGCAGGCGGCGATGGAATTGCCGCCCGGCGATCCCGCCGTCCGTTGACGGCGCGGTCTCGCCCGCTTCCTCAGCGGACCGTCAGGTCGATGACCACCTCGCCCGAATAGGGCTCCGTGACGCCCCGGCCGCCGCCGAGATCCTCGAGCAGGTCGCGCATCCGGTCGAGGCTCGCAATCATGGTCGGGCGCGCCTTGACGATGTCATCGAAGCTGTCCCACTCGCCGACGACGATGTAGCTGCGCTCGCCCGTCCTGACGACCGCGAACTTGCGTGCGCCCGGCATCTCATCGCGCGCCAGGTCGCGGTTTATCTTGAGGAATTCGTCCTCCCGCCCGGGCTTCACACGCATATGCACGATGTTCATGGCAGTCATCCGCACCTCCCTCATGCGATGCCTTGCAGTCGGGATTCTACCACGGGTCACCGGCCCGGGACGCTGTTTTCTTTGCTATCGCGGCATCGTTTCTCTATGGTCCGCCGCGCCTTGAAGCCACCGAAACCCATGCCCGACACGCCAGACCGCCCGCAACCGCAGCCAGGCATCCTCGCGATCGCGCCCTACCAGCCCGGCAAGTCGCGGGCGGCCCCGGGGAAAACGCCGGTAAAGCTCAGCGCCAACGAATCTCCTCTGGGCGCGAGCCCGATGGCTGAGGAGGCGCTCCGCAAGGCCATCGAGACGCCCGCGATCTACCCCGAGGGGACATCCCGCGTGTTGCGCGAGGCCCTGGGCGAGGTCCACGGTCTCGACCCGGAACGGATCGTCTGCGGCAACGGATCGGACGACCTGCTGCACCTTTTGGCGCAGGTCTATCTCGGCGAAGGCGATGCCGCGGTCATGAGCCGGCACGGCTTCAACGTCTACCCCATCGTGACGAAGGGCGCCTCGGCCGAAATCGTCATGGCGCCGGAGCGGGACTATCGCGCCGACGTCGATGCGATGCTTGCCGCGGTGACGGAACGAACGAGGGTTGTCTTCCTCGCCAACCCCAATAATCCCACCGGCACCTACCTGCCGGCCCGCGAGGTCGAGCGGCTGCATGCAGGCCTGCGACCCGATATCCTCTTCGTCCTCGATAGCGCCTATGCCGAATACGTGACGGCCGAAGACTATGCCGCCGGCATCGACCTCGTGAACGCGGCCGAAAACGTCGTGATGGTGCGCACATTTTCGAAGATGGGGCTCGCGGCGGCACGCATCGGCTGGATGTATGCACCGGCCCACATCGCCGATGCCGTTAACCGCATCCGCGGGCCGTTCAACGTCAACCTCATGGCGCAATACGCCGGCGCCGCGGCCGCCCGCGACGTCGCTTTCACGGCGAAACTCCGCGACTACAACGCGCGCTGGCGCGACTGGCTCACGCGCGCGCTCGACGGCAACGCGATCCGGGTGATTCCCAGCCAGGCGAACTTCATCCTCGCCCTGTTCGAGGATGCGGCGACCGCCGCCGCCGCGTTCCGGGCCCTGTTCGAGGAAGGACTGATCGTGCGCGAGATCGGCGTTTACGGCATCGACAACGGGCTCCGCATTTCCATCGGACCCGAGGAGGCCATGCGCCGCCTCGTCGACATCCTGAGACCGTTCGGGGCGCCGGGGGCAGAGGGCTGATGTTTCAAAGGATCGCTCTCATCGGCATCGGTCTGATCGGCTCCTCGATCGCCCGCGCGGCGCGCGTGAAGGGCCTCGCCCAGTCGATCGCCATCTCGACGCGCCGGCAGGAGACGCTCGACGAGGCGAGGGCGCTCGGGCTCGGCGACAGCTATTCGCTCGATGCGCGGGAGGCGGTCAGCGGGGCCGACCTCATCATCCTCTGCACGCCGGTCGGCGCTTATGGACCGGTCATGGATCAGATCGCGGGGTCTCTCGCGCCCGGCGCGATCTTAACCGACGTCGGGTCCGTGAAGCAGCATGTGGTCAATGCCGTCGGCCCGCTGCTTCCTGCCGGCGTTCATTTCATTCCGGGTCATCCGCTCGCCGGCACCGAGCACTCGGGCCCCGCTGCCGGTTTCCCGGAGCTTTTCGTCAACCGCTGGTGCGTGCTGACGCCGGAGGCGCACGCCGATCCCGCGGCGGTCGAGCGGCTCTCCGCGTTCTGGCGGGCGCTCGGTTCGAACGTCGAGATCATGGACGCAGCGCACCACGATCTCGTGCTCGCCATCACCAGCCATGTGCCGCATCTCGTCGCCTAC
>CAYRNE010000221.1:0-5362 GCA_964425245.1 uncultured Devosia sp. | reverse complement strand
ACCGGCGCGAGCGTGATGTAGCGCTTGTCCCAGCTCAGCCGCACGCCGAGCGTCTTCTTGCCGTTATAGAGATCGTAGGTAACGACGCCGACGTCGCGCATTCCCGCGGCATCCGAGCCGGCATGCGGGCCGGTGAGCGCGAAGCACGGGATTTCCTCGCCGGTCGCGAGGCGGCGGAGGTATTTCTCCTTCTGCTCCGCGGTGCCGTATTTCTCGAGGAGTTCTCCCGGCCCCAGCGAGTTTGGCACCATGACCGTGATCCCGGTCGCAACCGAGCGGCTCGCAACCTTGCTCACCACCATGCTCTGCGCCTGCGCGGAAAAGCCCAGCCCCCCATGCTCTTTGGAGATGAGCATACCGAAGAATCGATGCTCCTTGAGGAACTGCCAGACTTCGGGCGGCAGGTCGGCACGGTTGTGGCGGATGTCCCAGTCGTCGAGCATGGAACAGAGCTTTTCGACGGGACCGTCGACAAAGGCCTGCTCCTCGGCCGTGAGGTGCGGTTTTTCGATGCCCAACAGCTTGTCCCAATCCGGTCGGCCGCCGAAGAGCTCGGCGTCCCAGCCGACCGTGCCGGCATCGAGCGCTTCCTGCTCGGTGCGGCTGACGCGCGGCAGCATCCTCTTGACGAGCCCATAGACGGGGCCCGCGACGACGGCCTGCCTTATGGGGACGAGGGTGAGGAGGCCAAGAATTACTGCCGGCAGCAGCGCCAGAATCCAACCCGGTATGTCGGCCCTGAGCCACAGCCCGTTCTCGACCGAAACGCGGCTCAGAAGGCCGATGACGGCGGCGGCCGCCGCCCATTGCCAAAGCGGCGCGCGGCGCATGGCCAGCACGGCGAAAGCAACGATGCCAAGGGCTGTGAGCGCAAGGATCACGATCTGACCTCCGATCGCCGCGATGCGATGATTCCTGCGAATCTAAGCTCTGCCATCGCCGGTTTCCATAGAATAGAGCTAGTTGACGTATACGTCAACCGATGCCCCATTGCGGGTGCCTTAACGTCGCCCGATTGACGCTAACGTCAGGCCATGGAATAGTGCTCGCGAAGACGCAGATACTGCGCGGAGGAGGACCGGGAGATGGCCGAGGCCACCGCCATTTCACACCCACGTCCCTGGGTCGACCACTACCCCGAGGGCATCGCCTGGGACGTCGAGGTTAAGACCACGCCGGTCTTCGAGCAGGTGCTCGCGGTCTGCGAGCGGATGCCCGATGCCGATGCGCTCGATTTTCTTGGCAGGAAAACCAGGTTCGGCGATCTCGGCCGGGCGATCATTGCCCTCGCAGGAGCGCTCCAGAGCCAGTACGGCATCCAGAAGGGAAGCCGCGTCGCCCTGCTGCTCCCCAATACCCCGTTCTATGTCGTCGCCTATTACGCGGTGCTGCGCGCCGGCGGCACGGTGGTCAACTGCAACCCGCTCTACACGGTCAGCGAGCTGAGCCACATCGTCGCCAACGCCGGCGCAGACGTGATGGTGACGCTCGATTTGAAGCAGCTATTCGAGAAGGCCGAGGCGCTGACCGAGGCCGGGCACGTGAAATCGCTCATCGTCTGCCATTTCCCCGACGCGCTGCCCCCTGTGAAGAGTCTGCTGTTCCGGCTGGTGAAGGGCAGCGACCTCAGCAAGGTCAAGGACTCGCGCATTTCCGCGAAGGTGACGCGCTACAACGACCTTGTCGCGCGCAATCTGAGGCCCGGGAACGTCGTCATCGACCCGCTCACCGACGTTGCCGTGCAGCAGTATACCGGCGGCACGACCGGGCTCCCGAAAGGCGCCATGCTGACGCACGCCAACATCGCCGCCAACATGAGCCAGATCGACGCCTGGGGCTGCGGGCTCTTCTATCCGCCGAGCCGCGTCGTCGCGGTACTGCCGTTCTTCCATATCTTCGCGATGACGGTCTGCATGAACGTGCCACTGTGCAACGGGGCGCAGGTAGTCATGCTGCCGCGCTTCGAGCTCAAGGCGCTGCTCGACCTGCTCACCCGCACCGGCGCCAATATCCTGCCCGCCGTGCCGACGCTGATCGGCGCGCTGGCCAAGGCCGGCGACCGGGCAAAGCCGCACCTCGCCTCGCTCGAGGTGGTGATCTCGGGCGGCGCCCCCCTGCCCAATGAAACGCGGACGGAATTTGCCAAGGTGAGCAACGCCCTGCTTGCCGAGGGCTATGGGCTGACCGAGGCCTCGCCGGTGGTCTGCTGCGCCGCCTTGCGGGTGCCCAGCAAGCCCATGTCGATCGGCCAGCCGGTGCCGGCGACCGACATCCGCTTCGTCGATATCGAAAGCGGCAACGAGGTGCCCCTGGGGGAGCGCGGCGAACTGCAGGTCAAGGGACCGCAGGTCATGCTGGGCTACTACAGCAACGAGCAGGCGACTGAGGACGCCTTCATGGATGGCTGGCTGCGCACCGGCGACGTCGGCTACATGGACGCCGAGGGTTATGTATTCCTTGTCGACCGCATCAAGGACCTCATCATCTCCTCGGGCTTCAACATCTATCCGCGCACCATCGAGGAGGCGCTGAGCGAGCATCCGGCGGTCGACGAGAACAACGTCATCGGCGTGCCCGACGAGTACCGCGGCGAGGCGCCGGTCGCCTTCGTCAAGCTGAAGGAAGGCGCGATAGCGACCGAAGAGGAGCTGAGGACCTTCCTCAGGCGCAAGATAAACAAGCTTGAAATGCCGAAGGAGATCATTTTCAAGGATGCGCTGCCGAAGACGCTGATCGGCAAGCTGAGCAAGAAGGAACTGCGCGAGGAATACGCGCAGCGCAGAGTGAACAAGAGTGAACCGGCCTGAGTCGGACAGCCGCGACCTCTACGCGATCGCCGATCTCGCAAGGGAATTCGGCATCTCGACCCGCGCGATCCGCTTTTACGAAAGCAAGGGCCTGCTTTCGCCCGAGCGGGTCGGCGGCACGCGCGTCTTCCGGCGCCGCGACCGGGCGAGGCTGATCCTGATCCTGCGAGGCAAGCGCCTCGGCTTTTCGCTGCGGGACATCTCCGAGTACCTGAGTCTCTACGATGCGCATTCGCAGACGGCACAGGTAAACCTGCTGGTCGAGCTCGTGGACCGGCGGGTGGCGCTGCTCGAGCGGCAGATGGCGGACCTCAAGACCACGCTGGCCGAACTCACGGAAATCCGGAAGCTCGCGACCGAACGCCTGGCCCAAGGAACCTGAACTGCCGGACGTCCAACCGTCCGAACGTGCCTTTGTCTGCCGCCGCGTTATCGCCAACCCATTGCACCCGACCGGGGAACAAGTGATGAGCATTTCCGTCCTGTGGCGCCGCGCGGCGGCGCTCGTTGCCGCCGTCGTTTTCGCAAGCGTTCTGTCCGGCTGCATGCTGACCTCCGATACCATGCTGGTCTCGGACGACGAAGCCACCCTCGCATTCGGCGATGGGTTCACGATGGTGGCCTACCAGGAGGCAGACGGCGGGGCGCTGGTCCCCGGCGCCGACAGACCGCCCAGGTTCAAGACGACCGGCAACGGGTACGTCGATGATGAGGGCGAGATGACGGTCTATTTCGTGCCGCTCGAAGAAGACCTTTACCTGCTGGCCGTCGAGGGTCCCGACGGTGGTCTCTACGGCATCGCCCGGCACCGGACGGGCGTGCTCGAGCTTCGCGTCGTCTTCGACGCCGATCCCGAGGCGCAGCTTATGGCGACCGGCGACACCGTGCCGGACAGCGTCGCCTTCGCGGAAGGTGGCGCTTCGGTCGGCGACCGCGCCGGCCTCGACGCCATGATTGCCCTGATGCGCAACAACAGACTGACCACCGCGCCGCTGGTCGCCTGGGTCGGCAGCGACCCGCCGCCCGCGAGGCTCGTCCCCGAGGGCGACTGGTATCGCGTGGAAAACTGAAGCCGGAGAGCGCGCTCAGCGCTTGCGCGGCTTGACGTTTCGCGTCATCGGGTCGGGCTTTCTGGGCGGCCGCCAGCCGGGCGGCCGCGAAGCGACCGGAATGTGGGTGCCGAGCCCCATCTCGCCCGGCGGCGGCTGGCGCACCAGCGGCGAGCCGCCCGCCTGTCCCTTGAGCGACGCAATCTCGTTGCGGAGCCGAGCGGCGGTCTCGAAGTCCTCGGCCGCGGCGGCGCGCCGCATCTCGTCGGTGAGCGCGGCGATCTTTCTTTCGATCGATGCCATGGACATTTGGCGTTTCCTCTCCGGCGAATCGTACCAGCGCGCCTGATCCCTGACTACGGGAGGCCGCTCCGCTACACCCTCACGTTGCCACCAGAAAAGCGCGCATGTCTTGGAGCGTATTGGCTTCGCTCGCGGGTTTGTCCCAGCGGATCCGGTTGATGCGCGGGAAGCGCAGCGCGACGCCGGACTTGTGCCGCGTGGATTCGTGCGCCGAGTCGAACGCCACCTCGAAGACCAGCTCCTTCCTGACTTCGCGCACCGGCCCGAAGGCCGCAACCGTATTGTTGCGCACCCAGCGGTCGAGCTGTTTCAGTTCCTCGTCGGTGAACCCGAAATAGGCCTTGCAGATGGGAACGATCTCGTTCCCGGCCCAGACGCCGAACGTGTAGTCGGAGTAGTACGAGGAGCGCTTGCCGTGGCCGCGCTGCGCGTACATGAGGATGGCGTCGACGACGTTGGGGTCGCGCTTCCACTTGAACCAGAGGCCCTTGGGCCGCCCGGGCACGTAGGGCGAGGCGCGGAGCTTCAGCATCACGCCCTCGTGGCCGTGCTCGTCGGCCCCCTGCCGGCGCAGCGCCGCCAGCTCCTCCCATGATCCGAAGCGCAGCACCTCGCTGAGGTCGAGCCGCGTCTGCGGATGGCGCGCGAACCAGGCTTCGAGCCGCGCCCGCCGCTCCGTCCAGGGCAACGAACGGATGTCCTCGCTCCCGTCGAACAGCATGTCGTAGACGCGCACGAAAGCGGGCAGCTCAGCGAGGTGCTTTTGTGTTGCGACCTTGCGGTTGAGCCGCTGCTGCAGGTCGTTGAAGGCTGCGGGCTCGAAATCGTGTCCGACGAGCAGTTCGCCATCGAGCACGGCGTCGCCGAAGACGTTCTCGACCACGTCGGGAAAGGCGGACGCGATGTCGTCACCGGTGCGCGAGAACATCGATACGTGCCCCTTGCTGGCGATGATCTGTACTCGGATACCGTCCCACTTCCATTCCGCTGCGAAATCGGTCGGATCGAGTTTCTCGAAATCCTTGAGCTCGTCGATGGCCGTCGAGAGCATCAGCGGATGGAACCGCGCCGCATGGTCTATGTCGGGCCGCGGCGCCCGGCCGTCGAGCCAGGCGAAGAGATCGGAATAGGGCATCGTGACGCCGTGCCAGACTTCCTCGATTTCCTGCAGCGGCACGCCGCTCATCTCGGAGAGCGCGGTCT
>CAYRNE010000220.1:0-5392 GCA_964425245.1 uncultured Devosia sp. | reverse complement strand
GCGCACCCACAGGATCAACCCATGTTGGGCAACTCGCACCTCCCGCGGCGGCAAGAACGAAGGCGTCCTGACCCTGCTACCATGCTGACCGGGATCGTTCCGCCACGTTCCGCGTTTGGAGCGCGGGGGCGATGGAGGACCATCCCATGTTGAGACTTGCCCTGAGCCTGTTCGTCGCATTCTCCCCCGCCGCGGCCGTGCTCGCGCAGGACGGCGAGGTTTCGCCCGAGCGCGGCGCGCACATCGCCATCATCGGCGGCTGCCACGACTGCCATACCGCCGGCTACACAGCCAGCAACGGTGAGATCGATCCCGAAGCCGCAATGCGCGGCGACACCGTGGGCTTCCAGGGCCCGTGGGGTACGACCTACGCCGCAAACCTCAGGATCGAGGCAGCGGAGCATACCGAGGACGAATGGGTCGAGTACCTCAAGACCTTCGAAACCCGTCCGCCGATGCCGTGGTTCAACGTGCATCATTTCGCGGAATCGGACATGCGATCGCTGCACCAGTACATCGTCTCGCTGGGCGATCCGGGCGATCCCGCGCCGGAATTCGTGCCGCCGGGCGAAACGCCGCAAACGCCCTACATCGTCTTCGCGCCGCCGGTGATGCCGGGTGAAGGCGGTTAGAACAGTCCCCCTCGTCCGAGCGAGAAATCGCCGCCGCCAGGGTCCTGCCCGGCCTCGATGTTCATGAAGGCGTTGGAGTCGACGCCGATCACCGAGGTGATGAGGTTGGGCCCTGTGCCCGGTTTGAAGGCCTCGTAGATCGCGGTCTGGCCGGCCATCGCCTTGACGCCCGTCGTGGGGTCGATCCAGACCTGGTCCATTCCCGTCGGCATGTTGAACGGCGTCGGAGGCTTTCCTTCCAGCGCCTTCGCCATGAATTCGGTGAAGATCGGCACCGCGAGCTCGCCGCCCGTCGCCTGGCGGCCCATGTTGCGCGGCCGGTCGAACCCGACATATACGCCGACCGCCAGCTCCGGCGTGAAGCCGATGAACCAGGCGTCCTTGTAGTCGTTGGAAGTGCCGGTCTTTCCGGCGACCGGGCGGTTGAGCACCTTGGCGGCCGTGCCGGTGCCACGCTGCACCACGCCCTCCATCATCGACGTGATCTGGTAGGCGGTCATCGGGTCGAGCACCTGCTCGCGGTTATCGATGATCAGCGGCTCGGGCTGGTTGTTCCAGGCTTCCGTGACGCAGCCGTCGCAGAGCCGCTCGTCGTGGCGGTAGATGGTGTGCCCGTAGCGGTCCTGGATGCGGTCGATCAGCGTCGGCGTGATGCGGCGCCCGCCGTTGGCGATCGTCGCATAGGCCGCCGTCATGCGCAGGTCCGTCGTCTCGCCGGCGCCAAGCGCCATGGCGAGGAGCGGCGGCAGATCGTCGTAAAGGCCGAACGTCTCGGCATACTCGGCGACGAGCGGCATGCCGAGGTCCTTGGCAAGCCGCACGGTCATGACATTGCGGCTGCGCTCGATCCCGCGGCGGAGGGTCTGCGGCCCGTAGAATTCCTGTGAGTAGTTCTCCGGCCGCCACACCGAACCGTCGGCGTTGACGATCTCGATCGGCGCATCGAGCACGACCGAGGCTGGCGTATAGCCATTGTCGAGCGCCGCGGAATAGACGATGGGCTTGAAGGACGAGCCGGGCTGGCGCAGCGCCTGCGTCGCGCGGTTGAACTCGGATTCGGCGAACGAGAAGCCGCCGACCATGGCGAGGACGCGACCGGTGCGCGGGTCCATGGCGACAATCGCGCCCTCGATTTCCGGCACCTGCTGCAGCGTGTAATGGCCTTCCTTGCTGGCAACCGGCGAGACGTAGACGACGTCGCCCACCTTGAGGACGTCCTGAAGCTTGCTGCTCACCCACTTGATGTCGGGGCCGGCGAGCGTTCCGGTCACCCGGTCGGCGACGGGATTACCCTGAATGTCGCTGTCGGGCCTCAGCCCGATCACGGCCTCGTTGCTGCCCATTTCGAGGACGACCGCGAGCGTCCATTCCGGCACGTCGCCGAGCGGCTTGATCTCGTGAACGGCAACGCCCCAGTCGCCGGAAATGTCGACGCTGGCGACGGGCCCGCGGAAACCTTCGTTCTGGTCGTAGGTGACGAGCCCGTCCATCAGCGCCTTGCGCGCATGGGCCTGGAGTTCGGGAATGAGTGTGGTGCGGACGCTGAGACCGCCCCCATAGAGCTGATCCTCGCCGAACATGGTACGCAGCTGGCGGCGCACTTCCTCGGTAAAGTACTCGGCCGAGTAAAGCCGGGTGCCCGTTTCCCGCGGCACGACATTGAGCGGCTCGGCCTTGGCGGCTTCCGCCTCTTCGCGGGTGACGTAGCCGTTCTCCACCATGCGGTCGAGCACCCAGTTGCGGCGCTCGATGGCCGCCTTGGGATAGCGAAACGGGTGGTAATTGCTCGGCGCCTTCGGCAGCGCGGCGACGTAGGCCGCTTCCGATAGCGTCAGCTCGTAGAGCGCCTTGTCAAAATAGTTGAGCGCCGCGGCCGCCACCCCGTAGGTCTGCCCGCCGACCGAGCCGAGGAAGATTTCGTTGAGGTAGAGCTCGAGTATCTTGTCCTTGCTGAACGTCGACTCGATGCGAAGGGCGAGGATCGCCTCCTGTATCTTGCGGTCCCAGGTCTGCTCGAAGGTCAGCAGGAAGTTCTTGGCAACCTGCTGGGTGATGGTCGAGGCGCCGACCAGCGGCCCCTCCCCGCCGTCGACGCGGCTCATGATGTTGTCGCGCGCGGCGCGCAGCACGCCCAGGAAGTCGATGCCGCCGTGCTTGTAGAAATCCTTGTCCTCGGCGGACAGGAAGGCCTGGATCACGACCTGCGGGATCGTCTCGATCGGCTGGAACAGCCGCCGCTCGCGTGCATATTCGGCGAGCAGCGTCCCGTCGGCGGCATGGACGCGCGTTGTCACCGGCGGTTGGTAGTCCTTGAGCACGGTGTAATCCGGCAGCGTCGCGGAAAGCTGCATCAGGTAGACGCCGGCGACCGCGAGCCCTCCGAGTGCGCAGAAGACGCCGAAGCCGAACAGCCAGCCGAGCAGTCTGAGCATTGAGCCGAGCACCCCACGAACAACGGCGCCGAGGGAGAGCCTCGGCGCGCAACGCACTGGGAATCATATCAGACAAGGGCAGAAATGTGGACATTCCGGCAGCGTCTGACGCGCCGGCTGCCAGAACGGGGCCCCCGTTGCAGCCGCGTCACTGCTGCGCCGCCACCATCTGACCGTCGAGCGCATCGAAATAGTCCGCGATGCCGCGCGCCAGCGCCTCGACCGTGCGCACGCGCCACTCCGGCTTCTGCAGGTTGGCGATGTCCGTCGCGTTGGAGAGAAATCCGAGCTCGACGAGGATCGAGGGCACATCCGGCGCCTGCAGCACGAAGAAGTCCGCCTGCCTCACCGGGAAGCGCCGCAGCGCTACGCTCGGCTCGAGCTGGTGGATGATCGCCCGCGCCGCCATATAGGACTGCCGCCGCATCTCGCGCCGCATCAGGTCCACGAGGATGTCGACGACGGCGGGCTGCGCCTCCGGCATGACAAATCCGGCGACGATGTCCCGCTTGTTCTCGTTCTCGGCCAGCACCTTGTCGAGCACGTCGGTTGCGCGCTCGTCCCTTGTATAGACGCTGGCGCCCCGGATTTCCGGCTGCTGGAAGCTGTCCGCATGCAGCGAAACGAAAAGATCGGCCTTGTTCTGGCGCGCCAGCGCCACCCGCTCCTCGAGCCGCATGAAGCTGTCGTCGGTCCGGGTCAGGGCGACGTCGAAGCGCCCCGAGGCGATCAGCACCTCCTGCAGTTCGAGAGCGAAGGCGAGCGTGATGTCCTTTTCGTGGACCCCGTTGGGCGCCGAGGCGCCATTGTCGATGCCCCCATGCCCGGGATCGATCACGACGAGCGGCCGCGTTGCGTGATCCGGCGCGTGGCTGCCCGGCGCCGTAGAGGCGGTCTCGGGCGCGATCCCCTGGTTTGCCATGGCCGCGGCAAGGTCGGCCGCGACGCGCGCTGCGAAGTTCTCGGGCGTGTCCTCGACGAGGTCGACAACGAGCCGCGCCGGCTGGTCGGCGACCGCCTCGAGAACATAGGCCTGCTGCACGGCGGCGGGCTTGGCGAGGGTGAGGAGCGTCCTGGCCCGGCCGCCCTCGGCCATTTCGATCGTGTAAGACGCCACGAGGCCCGTGCCGGCCACATCCGCCGGCGCGACGAACCGCAGGTTCGAGACGCGCACGTCGATCGCGATCCGGTCGGGCTGGTCGAGCGAGGCGATCGCGAACTCGGTGACGCCGCTCAGATCGAGGATGAGTCGCGCCCGTTCCTCCGTCGTCGAGACCCGCGCATCCACGAGTTCGGGCAGGTCGGACGTGTCCGCAGGCTGCGCCGCCACAGGCAAAGCGGCCGCCAGAACCATCGTAACGGCGAGGAAAAAGGCCGGAAATCCGCCAGTCGGTCTGGTGGAATCCTTGAGTATGAACAAGTCCTGCCTTCTCCGTGAAATGATTGCCGGGAAGGTTGCCCGACGGATTGGCGATTCTGGGACGCCCGGCGCCGTCGGCGCAATTTGCATGCCAATGGATGCGCGCCGCCAGCACCAAAACGCCGCGCTGCCGCGGTTTTCGACTTTCCTGTTGCCAATTTGCGGCAACACCCCTAAAGCCTTCGTTGAGGCGCCTTGCGCCTTCCTTCCCCTCGTCGCCGGGCACCGATGTTCCCTCTCGAGCGACTGCGGGAACGGATCGAGGCGCTTGACGGCGCGCCCTTAAGCCCAGGCTTTGCGGCGCATTCCGCGTCTCGACGAGAGTTTTCGGCCGGCATGGCCGACCAGCGGCGGCGGCTCGTGACAGTCCCGCGGCCCAAGAGGAAGAGGTCTGATGACCACGGAGCAGGCGCAGGCAGTCGCGACACATCGAGTTCGCGCTTCCGCATCCTTCCCTGCTCGGGTCCCGGCTCTCCATCCATCCAGCGGCGCGTGCGCCGCTGATACCCACGGCGCCCCCGGCGCCACCACCCAACTTGAACGATTCGCCTCGCAAGACGCCGTGCGCGCCCTGCCGGTTTACCGGCCGGAGCGTGTCGGCGCGCGAAGGCGTGGAGTAAGTCTTTATGGCCACGAAGAGAATGCTGGTGGATGCCATCCACCCGGAAGAAACCCGTATCGTCGTCACCACAGGTAACCGGCTCGAGGAATTCGATTTTGAATCCGCCACCCGGCGGCAACTCAGGGGCAACATCTATCTCGCCAAGGTCACGCGGGTAGAGCCGTCCCTGCAGGCCGCCTTCGTCGATTACGGCGGCAACCGCCATGGGTTCCTCGCCTTCAGCGAAATCCACCCCGACTACTACCAGATTCCCGTCGCCGACCGGGAAGCGCTGCTCCGCGTGGAG
>CAYRNE010000219.1:0-5464 GCA_964425245.1 uncultured Devosia sp. | reverse complement strand
GCGCGGAGCCCCTTTGAAGCCGGAAAGGCCCAAAGCAGTCTTCTAAAGAGCGGGAACACGGGAGGCCGGGCCCAAAGCCCTACCGGATCGCTCCGGCCCTCCGTTCAGCCCCCGGCCGAACGATTGGCGCGGGCTATAGGGGAAACGGGCTGTAAAGGCAAGCGATCAAGCGGTTGCGTCCGGCGGGTCGAGCCTTGCGTTCGGTGGTTGGCGCCTGTTTCGATACCACCGCTGGAGCGGTCTCTCCACGAGGCGCCAGGACCCGTAAGCGACCAATAGCGACAGGCCAATGCCCACCGTAGAGATCAACCAGTCGGGTGCCCCCACGAACTCTCCGTAGTGCACCAATGGCCGCCGAACGGGTTCGTGCAAGAGGTAGAGAGAATATGAGATCAGCCCGATCGTGACCATCGGCGCTGTACCGATCCATTTGAGGCGGCCTGACGCCGCGAGGAAGACAGCAGCAGCGATGACGCATGTGCTCACGAAGGATAACAGAGGCGGCATAGGATCCCAGTCGTCTCTTCCGAAGAAAGAGAACAGGAGGGCCGCGATCAGTACGATTGCCGACTGAAGCCCGCCTCCCGCGCGCAGCCTGTGGATCATCACGCCGATGATGAACAGGTGGCCGAAGTTGGGCATCGCGATGATTTCCATGCGGGGCGACAGCGATGACACGTAGCCGGCCATCTCCGCGATCCGAAAGACGCTTGCGCCGGTGAGCCAGGCCAGACACGCTATCTCGGTCCAGCGTAGTGCCCTGAGTGCGAGCAGGCAGGTCACCGCAGAATAGAAGACGAGTTCGAGCGGCAAGGTCCAGTAGGGATCGATCAGGTAGGGTTCCCGACAAACGAGCACCGGTGCCATTGAGAAACTGCATAGGAGCACCGAAAGGCTGGGCTCGTCTCCAATCAGGCTTAAGGCGATCCATGCGGCCGGTATTGACAGCCAGTATGCTGGAAATAGCCGGACAAGGCGGGAAGCCGCGAAATCCACAACATCGCGACCCTGGCCCGCCGTCAGACCGATGACAAAGCCGCTGATTACGAAGAAGAGATGCACGCCGAGGTTGCCGGACGGCAGGTAGCCGAAGTGGTAGATCACGACGAGCATCGCCGCGACGCCACGCAGGGCGTCGAGTTGCTCAAGTCTCATGGGGATGTCGCGAGGCGGTCCGGGTTCGATCGCTGCCACCTGTGCGGCTTTGAAGACCAATGATGGAGTAATCTCTTGAACACAACAATAGAGTACTCTCTTAGACATCGGGCGGGACTGTTGGGATTTGGTTACCTCGTACAACTGGGTAGCAACCGTGTTCGACCCGGCCGCCGCGGCGGCTTTGCCCTCGGTCGTTGTCGGCACGTCTGAGTGGCGACTCGAGACCCTGACCTGCGTCGCCTAGTCCCCGTGATGGTGTTCGTTCTGGGAGTCGCTTCCGCGCACGCCGCCGTGGTCGAGGACAAGGACCGCTTCGGCCATGCCGACGGGCGGGGGCCGTTGGACGAGAAGGCCGAGCAGCTCGGACTGTCGGACGAGGATGTTCGCCGCCTGCGCGCAGCCACCGGCTACATCATCTGCCCCGGGACGGAGAACGACAATGGCATCGTGGCATCGGCCGCGCTGGTCGGATCGGCGCAGGTCGTGCTGACCGTAGGGCACGCTTTCGTCGACGAGCGCGGCCGGGCGCGCGACCCGGTCGGCGAATGCCTCTTCCGCAACCAGGCGGACCCGCCACAGGAGGTGCGGCTCGCGGGCGGAGACTGGCTTTGGGTAGGCCTCGAGGGAGCAGCCACGCCTCACGACCCGCGGGATTATGCCGTTGCGCTGCTGTCGCAGCCCCTGCCCGGCGTGGAGCCGTTGCGGCTTGGGCTGACACCTGCGCCCGAAGATGCGCGGGTGATCGGCATCGCCGCGTGGCAGGAGCTGGCGGGCCGCCAACTCGATCCTGGCATGCCGGTCGTCCAGGATTGCGCCATAAGGGAGATCGACGCCGCCTCGGGCGCGGTGCCCACCAACTACCTGACCGACTGCGACCTGGGGCCTGTTGGCTCGGGCGGACATGTCATCGTGCTCGATGGCGGCTATCTCACGACGCTGGGTTGTTCAGCGCCAGCGGCGGCGAGCGCTCCCGCGGCCGCAGCTTCAGCCGCCGGCTCGGCAGTTATACTCGGGTTATCGCCACCGACGCAGGCGTGGCGGCCGCGGTGGAGCGGGCGCTTGCGGCGCTCGGCTCCCGCTAGCGCGCTAGTACGGCGCACCGGACAATGACCTTGCCCCGCGGCCCGGTTCGGTGTCAGGCATCCGGCTTCATGAGCACACGCGCACCGCCAGATCATGACGACGTCCTCGCCGCCGAGGCCCTGATCCGCCCGCATATCAGGCGCACGCCGGCGATCGAGGTCGCCGCGGAGGACTTCGGCCTGTCCGGCCCGCCGCTCACGTTCAAGCTCGAGTTCCTGCAGCATTCAGGGACGTTCAAGGCGCGCGGCGCCTTCGCGAACATGCTCATGCGCAGGGGTGCCGAGGCGGGTGTCGTCGCCGCGTCGGGCGGCAATCACGGCGCGGCGGTCGCCTTCGCGGCGCAGAAGCTTCGATATCCCGTGCATATCTTCGTGCCGTCCATCTCGCCGAAGGCGAAGATCGACCGCATCCGCAGTTACGGCGCGGAAGCCGTCGTCGGCGGCGCCGGCTATGCCGATGCCCTTGCCGCGAGCGAGGCGTTCGTCGCCGAACGGGGTGGGCTGATGATCCATGCCTACGACCAGCGCGAGACGTTGATGGGTCAGGGCACGGCTGCGCTCGAATTCCACGAGCAGGCGCCACAGGTGGAGACGATGCTTGTCGCGGTCGGCGGCGGCGGTTTGATCGGCGGCATGGCGGCGTACCTCCGGGGCGACGTGAAGCTCATCGGGGTCGAGCCCGAATCGTGCCCGAGCCTCCACCACGCTCTTGCTGCGGGCGAGCCGGTCGACGCGCCGGTCGGCGGCGTCGCGGCGGACAGCCTCGGCGGGCGGCGCGTTGGCTCGCTCATGTTCCCGCTCGCGCGGCGCTATGTGGCGTCGTCGGTCCTCGTGACGGATGAGGCGATTCTCGCCGCCCGCGCGAGCCTCTGGGAGAAGCTCCGCATTGCCGTCGAGCCGGGCGGGGCGGCCGCCCTCGCCGCGCTGCTTTCACGCCGCTATGTCCCCGAAGCCGGGGAACGCGTCGGCATTCTCCTGTGCGGCGCCAATACGACGATCGCCTTCGGCTGACGCCGCCTTGACTTTGCCGCCCCCGTCCGGCAGAGGCCCGCCCCAACTGGACGCCGCCCGCCGCATGTGGATAGCCTTCCGGCCTGGCGGCCGAAGAAGAGGGGACGCCCCCATGGTCAAGCGCGCATTCACCTTCCCGGGACAGGGCAGCCAGGCTGTCGGCATGGGCAAGGATCTGGCCGATTCCTTTCAGGAGGCGCGGAACGTCTTTGCCGAAGTGGATTCGGCTCTGAACCAGAACCTCAGCACCTTGATGTTCGAGGGGCCGGAGGAAGACCTTCGGCTCACCGAGAATGCGCAACCCGCGCTGATGGCCGTGAGCGTCGCCGCCGTACGGGTCCTCGCGAGCCGGGGCATCGCCATCGAGGACCACGCGGACTTCGTCGCCGGACATTCGCTCGGCGAATACTCGGCGCTTTGCGCCGCCGGTGCCTTCAGTCTGACCGATGCGGCGCGGCTGCTACGCACGCGCGGCAAGGCGATGCAGAAGGCGGTGCCGGTGGGGCAGGGCGCAATGGCCGCCATTCTCGGGGTCGAGTTCGAAGCGCTGCGTGACATTGCCGGTGCGGCGGCGCTGGACGAAGTGTGCGACATCGCCAACGACAACGCGCCCGGTCAGGTAGTCATCTCGGGCACCAAGGCAGCGGTCGACCGTGCCGTCGAACTCGCCAAGTCGCGCGGTGCCAAGCGCGCGCTGCTCCTGCCGGTGAGCGCTCCCTTCCACTGCCGGCTGATGGCGCCGGCAGCCGAAGTGATGCGCGATGCCCTCGAGGAGGTCACCATCCATCCCCCTTCGGTGCCGCTCGTGTGCAATGTGTCCGCGCGGCCGGTAACGTCGCCCGACGAAATCCGCCGGCGGCTCTTCGAGCAGGTGACAGGCATGGTGCGCTGGACCGAGACCATCCAGTGGATGACGGGCGAGGGTGGCGTGACGCATCTGGTCGAACTCGGTGCGGGCAAGGTGCTGACCGGCCTGGCCAAGCGCATTGTGCCGGACGTTCCGGCCGTCTCGGTCGGCACGACATCCGACGTGGATGCGCTGGCGGCCGAACTGAAGGCGTGATTGATCTCCAGCGTTATGCCGTTGAATCATCTTCTCTGAAGGAGAGGACAAGTGTTTGATCTGAAAGGAAGGCGGGCGCTGGTTACGGGCGCCTCGGGTGGCATCGGGCGGGAGATTGCGAAGGCCCTCGCGGCGGCCGGCGCACGTGTCGCGCTGAGCGGCACCCGGGTCGCCGCGCTCGAGGAGACTGCTGCCGAGATCGGGTCGGGCGACCATCCGATCCTACCGTGCAACCTCGCCGACCACGACGCCGTCGACAAGCTCGTGCCGCAGGCCGAGGAGGCGCTGAGCGGCCTCGATATCCTTGTCAACAATGCGGGCATGACGCGCGACAATCTCTTCATGCGCATGAAGAACGAGGAGTGGGACGAGGTGCTGGCGGTCAATCTGACGGCCGCCTTTCACCTCACCCGGGCCGTGCTGCGCGGGATGATGAAGCAGCGCTTCGGCCGCATCATCGGCATCACCTCGGTCGTCGGCGTTGTCGGCAATCCGGGGCAGGGCAACTACGCCGCGTCCAAGGCCGGCCTCATCGGCATGAGCAAGGCGCTCGCGCACGAGGTCGCTTCGCGCAACATCACCGTCAACACGATTGCGCCGGGATATATCGGCTCTTCCATGACCGACGAGCTCAACGAGAAGCAGAAGGAATCCATCCTCTCGAGGGTGCCCGCCGGCCGTCTCGGTTCGGCGACCGAAGTTGCCGCCGCGGCGGTCTTTCTCGCCTCCGACGAAGCCTCCTACATCACCGGCCATACCCTCAATGTGAACGGCGGCATGGTGATGCTCTGAGGCCGAAAGCCGGGCCTTTCGGGAATATGGCAAAGACAAAGGAAGTGTGTTACTCCCCGCCGCTGATTGTCGGCGCAGGGTTCACTTGCGGGGGGCGGAATCCGCGCCTAAAGTCCGCGTTTGCGGGCTACGGGGAGGCTTTCTGCATCGGCCTCGCGCCAAGAAACGAACTGAAGCAGTCTTGTAGCAAGGGAAGTCAAATATGAGCGACATCGCTGATCGCGTTCGCAAAATCGTCGTTGAGCACCTCAATGTCGATCCGGAGAAGGTGACCGACAAGGCAAGCTTCATCGACGATCTGGGCGCGGACTCGCTCGATCAGGTCGAACTCGTGATGGCCTTCGAGGAGGAATTCTCC
>CAYRNE010000218.1:0-5493 GCA_964425245.1 uncultured Devosia sp. | reverse complement strand
GGTCCGGTCCTGCAGCACCTGCACGAACTGGCCCGCCTCGTAGAGATCCTTGGGGGTGCCGCCGTCGAGCCAGGCGATGCCGCGTCCGAGCGGGAGCGCCGTCAGCCGCCCTTCGGCCAGATAGGCGCGGTTGAGATCGGTGATTTCGAGTTCGCCACGCGACGAGGGTTCGAGCCGGGCGGCGCGATCGAAAACGTCTTCGGCGTAGAGGTACAGGCCGGTGACGGCGATGCGCGACCGCGGGGTCGCGGGTTTTTCCTCGATGTCGATGACCGTTCCGTCCGGCCGGATGCTGATGACGCCGAACGCGCTCGGGTTCGGGACTTCATAGCCGAACACGGTCGCGCCGGAATTGCGCTGCATCGCCCGCTCGATCTGGGCCGGAAGACCGGAGCCGAAGAAGATGTTGTCGCCGAGAATCATCATCACCGGGCCGCCGCGTAGGTCGCCCTCGGCGACGCGCAGGCCGTCGGCAATGCCGCGCGGCTGGTCCTGCACCCGGTAGGTCACGGTCAGCCCCCACTGCCGGCCGTCACCGAGGAGCGACTCGAATTGCGAAACGCTGCCGGGCGTCGTCACCAGAACGATGTCGCGAACCCCGGCGAGCATCAGCAGGGTCAGCGGGTAATAGATCATCGGCTTGTCGTAGACCGGCAGCAGATGCTTGTTGAGCGCGCGGGTCAGCGGCGCCAGCCGGCTGCCGGTGCCGCCCGCGACGATCAAACCCTTCCAGGCGCTCATCGTGCCGCTTCCCCGGCCCGGGCGGCGCCGAGCCGGCCCAGTTCGCTCACCGGCACGAGCCAGCCGCGGTTGCCCAGATACCAGCCGACGGTTTCCCGCAGACCCTCATCCAGCGCGCGCTCCGCACGCCAGCCGAGCTCCGCCTCGGTGCGCGAGGGGTCGACGGCATAGCGGTGGTCGTGCCCGGGACGATCGGCGACGAACGAAATGAGCTCAAGGTAGGAGGCACCGCCCGGCCGCGGGACGGCCGTGTCGAGCAGGGCGCAAAGGGCCCGGGCAAGCGTGAGGTTGTCGCGCTCCGTGCGGCCGCCGAAGAGGTAGGTGGCGCCGGGCCGGCCGCGCAGCATCACGGCCTCGAGGCCGCGGGCGTGGTCCTCGACATGGAGCCAGTCGCGGACATTCGCCCCCGTCCCGTAGATGGGAACCGGAGCGCCCTCAAGAGCATGCCTCAGCACCGTCGGGATGAGCTTTTCGGCGTGCTGGCGGGGGCCGTAATTGTTGGTGCAGTTGGTGACGATGACCGGAAGGCCGTGCGTGCGGTGCCACGCTCGCGCAAGGTGATCCCCCGCCGCCTTGCTCGCCGCGTAGGGCGAATTGGGGGCGTAGCGGCTCTCCTCGGTGAAGGCCCCGTCGCCGACCGAGCCGAAGACTTCGTCGGTCGAGACCTGCACGAAGCGGAACCCGTCCCGCCTGGCCCGGGGCAGGCCGCGCCAATGGTCGAGCGCCGCCTCCAGCAGCACATGCGTGCCACGCACGTTGGTATCGATGAACGCGCCCGCATCGTCGATGGACCGGTCGACATGGCTTTCTGCGGCGAGGTGGATGACCGCATCCGGGCCGGACTCGGCGAACGCCGCCGCGACGGCGCTTCGGTCGCGGATGTCGCCCCTGACGAAACGGTGCCCCGGGTGATCGAGCACGGGCGCAAGCGCCTCGAGGCGCGCCGCATAGGTGAGCAGATCGTATGTAAGCACCTCATGCCCGGCGCCGATCAGCCGCTGCACCAGCGCTGAACCAATGAACCCCGCGCCGCCGGTTACGAGTACGCGCACCTGCCGATCCCCCGCACCACCCTTGCCGGGATGGCGCTTCTCGTCCCGAGCTTATCGCCGCGCTGCCGGGAACCGTCAACGCCGCGGCTGCCGCCCGGAAGGCGGGCTGCGGCGAGACTTATCCCCGTGCTCCGCGGCGGCCCTAGAATGCAGGCCGACGCTTTGCTCACAGGACGCCGCCCACGATGGACTACTCGCCCCGCCTCGCTCTCCCCTATATCGCCGCGCAGCAGGCGCAGAAGCACATCACCTTCAACGAGGCCATGAAGGCCCTCGACGTGCTCGTGCAGCCCGCCGTGATCAGCGCCTCGGCAGGCGAGCCTCCGGCGGGCCCCGCCGAGGGCGACAGCTACCTCGTTCCCGAAGGCGCCACCGCGGCCTGGGCCGGCCACGAGGGCGAATTCGCAAGCTGGCAGGACGGAGGCTGGAGCTTTCGCGCCGCGGCGAACGGCTGGCTCGTCTACGTCGCCGACGCGGCCGAGATACTCATCCGCCAGCCTGCAGGATGGATGCCGCTGGTCTCGACGGGCGGCTCGAGCGTCGGCATGTTCGGGATCAACGCGACCGCGGACGGCACCAACCGGCTGGCCGTGGGCAGCGATGCCAGCCTGTTCACCCATGACGGCGACGACCACCGGCTGAAGCTCAACAAGGCGGCAGCGGGCGATACCGGGAGCATGCTGTTCCAGACCGGCTGGTCGGGGCGGGCGGAACTCGGGCTCTGCGGTGACGACGACTTCCACGTCAAGGTTTCGGCCGACGGCAGCGGCTGGATCGAGGCCCTTCGCGTCGCCGGCGGCACCGGCGCCGTCTCGCTCGGGGCAGGCCAGCTGGCGTTTCCTGCCGTGCCGAACCCGTCCGCCGATGCCAATACGCTCGACCACTACGCCGAGGGGACGTTCGTTCCGACGCTTTCGTTCAACGGGGGCACGGCCGGGATCGCCTACTCGACGCAGATCGGCGCCTATACGAGGATCGGCGACCTCGTCTTCGTCGAGGGCTATGTCCAGCTTGCCGCCAAGGGCTCCTCGACCGGCGCCCTCAGGCTCCACGAGCTGCCCTTCGCGCCGCGGATGGTGACCAGCCTCTTCGGCTCGGCCGGCACCTGGGTGAACAACCTCACCGGCACTTCGGGCGGCATCTACCACATGGTCCGCCCGGGCGAGACCTATGTGGAATTCTACTTCAGCGGCGCGGGTGCGATGACCCTGGTCACCAACGTACATTGCAACAATAACACAAATGTCATTTTCTCGTTCTGGTACAAGGCCTAAAATTTCCCGGCGGGCGCGTATGTTAATGGGCACGTCATGCGCGCCGAACTGGCCGTCATGATGGCTTTTGCGCTACCGCCGAAGCAGGATGCTTGCAAGGTGAGCGAGTGACCGCCGGTGGCTTGGCCGAGGCGCGACCGCATCAGCGTCACAAGTGAATCGGGCTTCGGACATCGCGAGCACGGGGCCCTTTGCCCCGCCAGTCTTGGTCGTAATTGCAATCCGTGCCTTGCCTGATGCGCCGACGGTCTCCTCGGGGATGGTGAACTTGAACAGGTACAGTCCATCCGGTTGTTCGAGCCGTTGCGCTGGCGGCTTTTGACCGTTGACCGTGACGCTGATTCCCTGAAGCGCCTCCATGTTAGCTGCAGTATGCACAACAAGCTCCGCCTCATAGTGCGAACGGCCGGAAGGCAGCGAAACGAATAGCGTTGCGCCTCCGCCGTGATGGCCTAGCCAACGCCAAGCCTGCGTGGCGTTGCGCCCGGCAGCGCCCCAGCCCGTGCCGATGAACGACCCAGCAAGATTGATGGTCCGCGTCTGAGGAACGTTCAACTCTTTAAAGGTCGCCCACATGCTCTCTTCGATCGAGTGCAGCAGGTTGTCTGGTGCATCGATTGTCTGCGCCAGCAAGCCGGGCTCCATACCAAGGAGACGCAGCGAACGGCGATGCAGCGCCATATCAAGGCCGACCTCGTCGAAATGATTGTTCAAACGCTCGATATCCCTGCGGGACTCCGTCCGGTATCGTGACAGCCTATCGGCGAATTCCGGGCTACTCTTCATCCGTGGGGAGAAATGCAGAGTAATGTCATCGAAGACATGCAGGATATTACACGTCGCGCACGGCTTGGCCGTCCGCTTCGCGCGAAGCGCCTCGTAGAACTCGCCGAACCAAATGTCGTCGAACCCGCCGGAGGCGAACGCATTGCCTATCTCCGGCCCCCCGCTCCAGTAGCAGCACGGCGTCACCCTACCGGATACGCCGACGATCGACGTATCGATAGGCCACCTGCAATCCCGCTCGGCTACGAACTTCCGCTGCTCTTCGGTGAAGAACTTTCTCCCGCCGACGCCAACGCCCAGCTCCTGCCCCACCTCGGACGCCTCGTCAAAGGCGTCGTTGTAGCTGTCCTTGTGCCAATAGATGCTCCGGTCGATGTCCTTTGGCCTGTGCACCATGAAATGCGTGAACTGCACCTGCGACAGCCCCATACGGGCTGTGAGCCGCACGAAATCAGCCATGTCGCGGATGTTGTCGCGATGGACAACGTAGTGCAGGTGCACCTTGCGCCGGTCGGCAGCGGAGAGCTGATCGGCAAAGGCGACAATCTTGTCGACTAGGCGCTCGAATTTGTCGCTCACGTCCTTTCCGGCGGCGTACTCGTACGGATGCATCTCGCGCGCATAAGAGTCGCTGTTCGAGGCGTTAAGCGAGACGCTCATCGTGTTGAGGTGGCCGGCAAACCACCTGCCTTTGTCCGCTCCGAGTGCGGTACCGTTGGTGACGATCTTGATCAGGTTGTCCCTTGGGTTCACCGAGTAGATGTAATTGAGGGCCTCGGCAAGTTTCGGGTGCAGGAACGTCTCGCCGAAGCCAGTGACAGTAATCACCTCTGCCGCCGCGAGCGGGCGCTCAAGCTTTCGGATATCGTCGAGGTCCATCATGGCGCCGGGACCGCCGATAAAGTCCTCATACTCTTCGCGCACGCAGATCATGCACTTGAGGTTGCACCGATCGGTCAACTCCAGCATCAAATGCTTCGGATAGGAAACTGACACGGTGCCCACCTCATAAAAGGTCCTGCAGGATGAAATGTCCTGCAGGATGTTTGCAGCACAGGGTATCGGAATTTCTGCGTTCACGCAAAATTACAGGACGTGAGGGGCGTGACGACGATGGAAGGCGCCCGCGAACGATCCACTTAGTCGCCGGGGCGCAACAGGTGCAGATATACACGGGAGTACGGATAATTGTTCCCCGTCGAAGACTTGCATCCAATGCATGTCCATGAAAAGCATGTACGCGCAAAGGCACCAAGGGTGGGAACCTGAGCGCCGGCTCGCGGCCGGCAGGGGCAACGATAACAGCCGGGACGTGTTGCCCGGCCGGGGGAGAGCAAAGTGACCAGCGTAGTCAATCCCACGGGGAACCAGGATATCGACGCCCTGCTCTGGGGCTGGAAATACGACGGGACGAGCTTCACGTATTCGTTTCCGACCAGCGCGGCGGAGTACACAAACAACGGCTACGCGAGCGTCACGGGCTTCGAGGCTTTCAATGCCACGCAGAAGGCAGGGGTCGTCGCCGGCTTCAATCTGATCTCCCAGTACACGGGCCTGACGTTCACCGAAATCGCGCCTGGCGGCCCCTCGATCGCACGCTTCCGTTTTGCGGAAGCCAATACCGTGGACTACACGGACAA
>CAYRNE010000217.1:1699-5507 GCA_964425245.1 uncultured Devosia sp. | reverse complement strand
CTTCGCGGGCGTCGATCCGGCAGCCGACGTCGCGTTGCACGTCCTGCTCTCCGACAAGCCGATGAAGCCGGCGCCGGGCCCGGACGTTCTGCCGCAGCACATCGAGGCGGCGCGGTTCGATGAACGCGAGCTCTACCTCGTGGCCCATCGCCTGCCGAACGGGCGCTACACCGAGGGGCTCGAACCGCTGGGCAAGGCGTTGCCCAAGGGTCTCGTCGTCACGATGCGCAACTGGAACACCATGCTCAGGGTACTCGCGTGATCACGGTCCTCGGTTCCATCAATCTCGACCTTATCGGCAAGGTCAGCCGGTTGCCTGCGCCGGGTGAGACCGTACCGGGCGGCACGTTCTTGACGGCGGCTGGCGGCAAGGGTGCCAACCAGGCGCTGGCCGCCCGGCGGGCCGGTGCCGACGTCCGGCTTTTCGGCGCTGTCGGGACGGATGCCTTTGCCGTCGACGCCCTTGCCGAGCTCAGGGCCAGCGGCGTCGATCTCGGCGCGGTGCATCAGGTTCCCGGGCCGACGGGGATCGCCATGATACTCGTCGATGGAGAGGGCGAGAACGTCATCGCGGTCCTGCCGGGCGCCAACGCATCGCTGGGCGCCATCGAAGCCGAGGGCGCGGTCAATGGCCTCCGGTCCGGTGATGTGCTGTTGCTCCAGCAAGAGATTCCGGCCGCGGCAACGGAGCGTGCCCTCGACCTCGCCGCAGCCCGCGGCGTCCGGACCATCATCAACACGGCGCCGTTCCTCGAGACGACGCCGGCGCTCGCACGCCGGGCCACGGTCACGGTTGCAAACGAGACCGAGTTCGCGCTCCTCGCGGGCGAAACGAAGCCGCTTGACCAGCAGATGGACCAGTGGGTCAAGCGTACCGGCGGCACCATAATCGTCACCCTCGGCGCCGATGGCGCCCGAGCGGCAACGCCGGAAGCCCTGATTGAGGTACCGGCCCCGAGGATCGAGCCGGTGGACACGGTGGGAGCGGGCGACACCTTCTGCGGCTATCTCGCGGCTGGCCTTGCGGCCGGGACGGACCTCGAAGCGTCGATGCGCCGCGCCGTCCTTGCGGCAAGCCTCGCCTGTCTCAAGCCCGGCGCGCAGCCCTCCATTCCCACAGCAGCGGAAGTCCGCGCCGCTTCGAGCGAACCGGCCTGACGGAGCAAATCCCGCTACCGGGCGTTCTCGTCCCATGTACCGGATCTACGGCTGGCTGGCGCTCGGCTATTTCGTCGCCGCGACGACCTTGCTGATGCTCCTCGCCATCCTGCTTCTTCTAAGCGCCGCTTGGCGGGCGATCACCACGCTCGCGACAACTGGCCGCGTCGAGATTTTGCTCGACAGTGTCGGCCTGATGATCATCGGGTTTGCCGTCGTCGAGACCGCGAAATTTTTCTTCGAGGAGGAAATCCTGCGCAAGCGCGAGCTTCGCTCCGCGCTCGAGTCGCGAAGCTCGCTGACCAAGTTCATCACCATCATCGTCATTGCCGCCAGCCTTGAGGCGCTGGTGATGGTGTTCCGGACCAGCCAGGAGGATATCTCCCTCACCATCTATCCTGCGGCACTTTTCGCCGCCGCGACGCTGGCTCTCGTGGGGCTTGGCGCCTACCAGTGGCTCTCGAGCCGGATCGTGCCTGCGAGCGAAAACGAGCTCAGGGAGGCCGAGGCTGCCCGGGCCCGTACGGAGTCGGGCAGGCGGGAGGCCCCGGAAACCGAGCGCCAGCCGCCATCATCGCGGCCTTGAAGCCCCGGGAATCCGGTCCCATATCTGGCCGCGAGGAAGGCGGCGCCACTGAAACTCGGGCCGGCTTCCCGGCGTTGCTTGCCAAGGACGGTCACGATGTCGCGCGTCTCGCTGTTTTCGGCCCCGTTCCTCCTGGGCTTCGAGGCCCTTGAGGAGCGCGTCGACCGGTTACAAAAGGCGGCTGACGGCTATCCGCCCTACAATATCGAGCGCGCGGTCGATCCCGACGGCACTGAAAGGTTCCTGATTTCGATCGCCGTGGCCGGCTTCAGCGAGCATGAGCTCGAGGTTCTCGCCGAGGACAACCAGCTCCTCGTGCGCGGCCGGCAGAAAGAGGAAGCAAATCGGGAATTCCTGCACCGCGGCATCGCGGCGCGGCAATTCCAGCGGAGCTTCCTTCTGGCGGATGGCGTTGAGATCCAGGAAGCGACGCTCAGGAACGGCATGCTGACCATCGCGGTCGTTCGGCCAAAGGCGGAAAAGATCGCCCGCCGCATCGCAATCCGTTCTGCCTAGGAAAGGGGAACAACAATGCAAGAAAGATCAAACGAGCAGTTCGACAATCCCCTGCGTCACCTGACTCCCGCCCAGTTCATGGCGCTCGGCGGCAACGCCGTGGTTTACGTGAAGCCCATCAAGGGAAACCATCTCGCACAGATGATGGGACAGCCCGACCTCGCCGACGAGGATGAATTCCAGCTCGTCGTCTCCGCCGACGGCTCGCCGCTGCTCATCGCGGACAGCCCCGAGTCCGTCGCCGAGTGGCTCAGCGACAAGAACTTCGGCATCGTCTCGCTTCACTGACCCGTCACGCCGGGTGGCGCAGGGCTGCTAGGCCGCCTGGTGCGTCGTCAGCGGCTGGGTCAGCACGTCGTGCAGGGCCTGCACTTCGTTCAGCTCGCGCAGGCGCTCGACCACCGACTCGGTGCGCAGGACGCGCGCGACCAGCGCAAGGGCACGCAGGTGGTCCGCGCCCGAGCCCGGCGGCGCGAGAAGCATCATGACGAGATCCACGGGCTGGTCGTCCACGGCTTCGTAATCGATCGGGTTGTCGAGCTTTGCGAATACGGCGATGACGCCCTTGAGGCCTGGCACCTTGCCGTGCGGGATAGCGATGCCGTTGCCGAGGCCCGTCGAGCCGAGTTCCTCCCGGCCGTGAATCGCCTCGAAAATTGCGTCCGCGGATTGTCCGGTGCGGGCGGCCGCAGTCGCCGCCAGTCGTCTCAGGAGATCGTTCTTGGTGGTCACGTCCGGGCAATAAAGCACGGACTCCTCGGTGAGGATGTCGGCCAGTTCCATGAAGTGATTGCCTATTCAGTGATGTCAGGGTGTGATCGCGTCGCAAGGCTCATTGAGCACGCGGGGATGGCTGATCCCACCCGGTGTTGCCATTGGCGCGGCGGTAGACCACATTTGCTCCGCCCTGTCCAGCGATGGCGACAAATGCCGCACCGGCCTGTGCAACTTCGCGCGTCATGTCGTTCCCCTTACACTTGATCTGCCCCTGTAACGTCCGACCGGCCCGTTCGGGCGCAAGCCGCGGACGCAATATCGAGACTAGACCCCCACATCGGCGTGGGGCAATCGGCAATGGCGGGGTATCGTCCGATTGGGGGACTTGACGGGGAAAACCTCCTAACGAGCCGCGGCGAGAGCCCGCTTCTGGCGCCGCCGGATCACCGATGAGGGGATGTTCATTCCCTCGCGGTATTTCGCGACGGTGCGGCGGGCGACCTCGATCCCCTGCTCCCGCTGCAGGATTTCGGCGATCGTATCGTCCGAGAGGATATCGGCTGGCGTCTCCGCCTCGACCAGCTGCCGGATGCGGTGACGCACGGCCTCTGCCGAATGTTCGCCGGCGCCGTCGGTCGAACCGAGCGCCGTAGTGAAGAAGTACTTGAGTTCGAACAGGCCGCGCGGCGTCGAGATGTACTTGTTCGACGTGACGCGGCTGACGGTCGACTCGTGCATCTCGATCGCCTCGGCGACGGTCTTCAGCGTCATCGGCTTCAGATGCGTGACCCCACGTACAAGAAAGCCGTCCTGCTGCTTCACGATCTCCGC
>CAYRNE010000217.1:0-1689 GCA_964425245.1 uncultured Devosia sp. | reverse complement strand
CCGCGGCAACCTTGAGGATGGTCTGCGCGCGCTGGTCGAGACTCTTGGTCAGCCAGTTGGCGGTTTGCAGGCAGTCGGTCAGGAACAACTTCTCGGCGCTGTCGCGCGCCTTTGGCGACACGGCGGCGTAATAGGTCCGATTGACGAGCACGCGCGGCAGCACGTCCGTGTTGAGTTCGACCGTCCAGCCGCCGCCCGGGGACTCGCGCACGAAGACGTCGGGAACTACAGCCTCGACCGGCCCGGCTTCGAAGGCGCGGCCCGGCTTGGGGTCGAGTTGCCGCAGTTCCGCGAGCATGTCGGCGAGGTCTTCGCGGTCGGCACGGACGGCGCGGGCGAGGCCGGCCATGTCGTGCGCCGCGACGAGGTCGAGGTTGTCGAGCAGCCGCTGCATCAGGGGGTCGAGCCGGTCACGTTCGCGCAACTGCAGCGCGAGGCATTCGCGCACGTCGCGGGCGAAGACGCCGACGGGATCGCAGGCCTGCAGCTTCACGAGCACGGCCTCTACGCTTTCGGTCGCGGCGCCGAGCTGTTCGGCGATCGCCTTGAGCTCCAAGGCGAGGTAGCCCGCCTCGTTGAGTCCGTCGACGAGGAAGCGGGCGATCATCCGCTCCGCCGGATCGGTGACGATGAAGCCGATCTGCTCCCAGAGATGTTCGCTCAGCGTAGGGCGTGCGGCGACGAACTGGTCGATGTCGGCGGTGCCGGCGCCATCGCCGCCCGCGCCGTTCGGCGCGTCCCGGGATCCGCTATCGCGGGGACGGTCCTGCATGCCCTGGTCGGGAAAAACGTTCTCGACATCCGTGTCGTAGCTGTTCGCAATCGCATCGGCCGTCTGGATGCGCTCGGCATGCTCGACGGTGTCCTCGAAAATCTCGGCCGGCGCCTCGGCGACCGGCTCGCCGTCGTCGTGTTCGGCGCCGTCCTCCCGCTCCAGCAGGGGGTTGCGCAGCAGTTCGGCCTCGACGAAGGCATTGAGTTCGAGATGGCTGAGCTGCAGCAGCCTGATCGACTGCATCAGCTGCGGCGTCAGCGTGAGGCTCTGGCTCTGGCGTATTTCGAGCCGCGGCGTCAAAGCCATGGCAGGCGCGATCCCCCATCAAAAACCCGCGGGGACCATGCACGATTGCCCAAGCAACTGCAAGAACCGTGCCAAGCAAAGGTGGACGCCCACGGAGGGTCCGTCCCGATTTTCGCCTACACGATCAGACGGAGAAGCTCTCGCCGAGATAGACGCGCTTCGCGTCCGGGTCGTTGATGATCGTCTCGGGGCGGCCCTGGATCATGACCTGTCCGCCGTAGATAAGGTAGGCCCTGTCGACGAGGCTCAGCGTCTCACGCACGGAGTGGTCGGTCATCAGCACGCCAATGCCCCGCTGCGTCAGTTGGCGCACCAGCGTTTTCACTTCGGCCACGGCGATCGGATCCACCCCGGCGAAGGGCTCGTCGAGCAGCATGAAGACCGGATCGGCCGCAATCGCTCGCGCGATCTCGAGGCGCCGCCGTTCTCCGCCCGAAAGTGCGAGCGCGTTGCTCTTCGCAAGATGGGCGATCCCGAACTCGTCGAGCAGCGCTCGGAGCCGCGCTTTCCGTTCGCTGCGCGAGCGGACATGTCCTTCGAGCACGGCCAGGATGTTGTCTCTGACGCTCAGCCCGCGAAAGATCGAGCTTTCCTGCGGCAGGTAGCCG
>CAYRNE010000216.1:1764-5509 GCA_964425245.1 uncultured Devosia sp. | reverse complement strand
GTGGCTAAGCGCCTTGGCGATCATCACGCGCCGCTTCATGCCGCCCGAAAGCTGCATGATCCTGTTGTCCTTCTTCTCCCACAGCGCCAGATCGCGCAGCACCTGCTCGATATGCGCGTCGTTCCGTTTCTTGCCGAACAGCCCCCGCGAGTGGCTGACCGTCGCCCACACGGTCTCGAAGGCGTCGGTCGTCAGTTCCTGGGGGACGAGCCCGATCATCGATCGGGACATGCGGTAATCGCGCACGATGTCGTAACCGCCGACGGTTACCGAGCCGGCAGTCGGCGTGACGATGCCGCAGACGATGGAGATGAGGGTCGTCTTGCCTGCCCCATTCGGTCCGAGCAGAGCCAGGATTTCGCCCTTCTCGATTTCCAGATCGACGGTTTTCAGGGCGGCAAAGCCGTTGTCGTAGGTCTTGCTGAGTCCGGAAACGGTGATGATCGGCTGCATTCAGCTGTCGCGCCCTCTCGCTTGCCTCGATCCGCCGGCGCGGCCCCCGCCGCCGGGAGGCTGTCATATCGGTTACAGCCTCGTGACTTTCAACCCGCTTAGATGGGGCAGCGCTGCTGTCGGTTTGCAAAGCCGCAATGCCCGGCGTAAGCTTTCGGGGCGGCGGGTCAACAGCCTATCCCGCTGAATGATAACGAAAAATGCTGATGGGAGGACGAATAGATGCGCAAGTCATCGCTGCTTCGCGCCGTTTTGGGAACGGCTGCGCTCGTGACCGCAACCTCGGGTGCGGGCGCCGTCGATATCAAGATCGGCTTTCTGCCCGGTGTCGTCGATCCGTTCTACCAGGTGATGGAACTGGGCGTGAATGCCGCAGCCGAGGATTTGGGAATCGAGGTCGTCACCCAGGTCCCGCCGACCTGGGGCGTCGAAGCCCAGACGCCGATCCTCGACGCCCTGATCGCCCGAGGCGATCTCGACTACATCATCACGGCGCCCGTCGAGAAGGATCAGATGGTCGGCCCGCTGCAGGCCGCAGTCGATGCGGGCATCAAGGTCATCACCGTCGACACCTTCCTCGGCGACGGCGACTACGCCAACGGTCCGGTGACCTTCCCGCTGAGCTATATCGGCTCCGATAACGTCGAAGGCGGCCGCATCGCCGCGCGCGGGCTCGCCGAGGCGATCGGCGGCGAGGGCAAGGTCTACATCAACTCCACCAACCCCAACGTCTCCTCGGTCGAGGGGCGCGAGCAGGGCTTCAAGGAGGTGATGGCCAACGAATTCCCCAATATCGAAGTCCTGGGTCCGGACTACAATCTGGATGACCAGGCGAGGGCCGCGCAGCAGACCGCCGCCATGCTCGAGACCAATCCCGATCTCGTCGGCGTCTTCGGCACCAACGTCTTCTCGGCGGGCGGCGCGGGCAACGCCGTCGTCAATGCCGGGCTCGGCGGCGCCGTCCAGGTCGTCGCCTACGACGCGACGCAGGAAGCGATCGAATTGATGCGCAGCGGCGTGGTGTCGCTGGTGCTCGCGCAGAAGCCCTTCGACATGGGTTATCTCGCGGTCACCTTCGCCGCGGCCGATGCGCAGGGCGTGACCAGCCTGCCGCGCCGCGTCGAAACCGGCTTTGCGATCATCGACAGCGAGAACGTCGACGATCCGGAATACGCCCGGTTCATCTACCAGGTGCCGTAAGCCTCTGTCCCTCATGCCGCCGGTGGCCCCTCGGGGCGCCGGCGGTCCATGCCAGCATTCGCGGGAACCGCTGTGACCGACGCTACCGACGCCGCCCGGCCCCGGCTCGCGCCAACCCAACGCTTCATCCTGCTGGCGAGCCGGCTCTGGGCGTGGGTCTTTCTCGGCCTCATGATCCTGTTCTTCATTGTCGCGGTGCCGGCGGTCTCGGGCGCGACCTTCTTCACCCTGCGCAATTCGCAGAACATCCTCGTCGCCATCGTGCCGGTCCTGCTGATGGGGCTGGGGCAGACCTTCGTCATCATCTCGGCGGGGATCGATCTGAGCGTGGGCTGGGTGATGAGCCTTTGCTCTGTGGTCTCGGCGCACGCCATCCGCGCCTCCTTCAACGCGGGCGCGCCGCTGTTTCTCGCGGTCCTGCTCGGCTTTGCCGCAACCGTCGCAACCGGGGCGGCAGTCGGGCTCGTCAACGGCGCGATCATCGCCAAGCTCAAGGTCCCCGCCTTCATCGTGACGCTCGGCTCGTCCTTCATCGTGCGCGGCATGGCGCTGCTGCTGAGCGAGAACACCACGGTCATTGGCCTGCCGCCGGGGATGCGCGACTACGGGAACGAATCGCTGTTCTATCTCGTCCACGGCGAGGGCGGCGGCTTCTACGCACTGGAGCGGCCGGAGGTGACGGGGGCGCTTCTGCGGTCGATGGACCGCATTCTGCCCTGGCCGGTGGTGATCACCGCCGTCGTGGTCCTCGTCTGCGTGTTTCTGCTGCACAAGACGCAGTTCGGCCGCCACACCTACGCCATCGGCGGCAACCTCCAGGCCGCGATCCGCACCGGCATCCTTGTCGACCGCCACATCATCAAGGTCTATATGCTTTCCTCGATCACCGCCGGCATCGCGGGCTTTCTCTCGACGCTGCGTTTTAACGCCGGCTCGGCCGTGATCGGCGATCCGTTGCTCCTGAGCTCCATCGCCGCCGTGATCATCGGCGGGGTCAGCCTCTTCGGCGGCGCCGGCTCGATCATGGGTACCGTCATCGGCGCCCTGATCATCGCCGTCCTGACCACCGGGCTCGTCATGCTCGGCGTCCCCGCCTTCTGGCAATTCATCGTCGTGGGTATCGTCGTCATCCTTGCGGTGCTGATCGACCAGTCGCGCGATCTGATCATCGGCCGGGGTCAGTCTCGAGGCGAGGCATGAGCGATCCGATCCTTTCTATCCGCGGCCTCACCAAGCGCTTCGGCGGCCTCGTCGCCGTGAGGCAGGTGGATCTCGACATTTTCCCGGGCGAGGTGGTGGCGCTCCTCGGCGACAACGGCGCCGGCAAGTCGACGCTCATCAAGTGCGTTTCGGGCGTGCACCAGGCGGAGGAAGGCGAGATTTTCTTCGGCGGGAAGCTTGCGCGCTTCGAGCGCCCGATCGACGCCCGCCGGGAAGGCATCGAAACCATCTACCAGGACCTCGCGCTCGCCAACAATCTCGACGTCCCCGCCAACATCTTCCTCGGGCGCGAGCTCAAGAACCGCTACCTCGGCGGGCTGATCAAGACGCTCGACGAAAGGACCATGCTGCGTGAGGCGCAGCAGGGACTGGAGGCGCTCGACATCCAGTTCCCGACGCTTACCCAGCCGATCGAAACGCTTTCGGGCGGACAGCGCCAGGCCGTCGCCATTGCTCGCGCCATCTACTGGAACGCGCGGCTGATGATCATGGACGAGCCGACCAACAACCTGGGCGTGCCGGAACAACAGAAGGTGCTGGAGCTGATCCGCAAGCTGCGCAGCCAGGGCGTGCCGGTGGTCCTCATCACGCACACGCTGCCCGACGTCTTCGCGGTCGCGGACCGCGTCGTCGTCATGCACCGCGGCCGCAAGGTGACCGAGAAACGAGCCGCCGAGACCGACGCGGCGGAGCTTGTCCAGTATATGGTCGGCGCGCTCGACGACAGCCGGGCCGACAGCGTGGCCTGAGCGGGCCGCGGCCCTTTGCGGCCCACGTGACGGGCGCTGGCCGGAATGCGGCGCGGGCGTAGTCCGGCCAGCCGAGCAACGGCTGGCGGACTGATAACCGGCGGCCCACTTGCGAACACCCA
>CAYRNE010000216.1:0-1754 GCA_964425245.1 uncultured Devosia sp. | reverse complement strand
CCCGACCCGGGGCCAGCCAGCGCCGGCGGCGGGTTTCCGTGAGGCTGGCGGAATGCCGCAGCCCCGCGCTCCCCGCTTGCAACGGACCGCAATTCCCGGAATTATCGTCTCCAAGGCTACCGGAGACCGATCGGGTGGACGAACCAGAGCAGCAGGGGACGGCCCTGCTCATCGACTTCCCTCCGGGGAACGGCAGGGCCGTCCCATCGCAAAGAACGTACCACGCCGTGAGCTTCGACCGGCGCGAACTCGGCGTAATCCTCAATCTGTACGGCCGCAAGGTGGCGCAAGGCGAATGGCGGGACTACGCCATCGACTTCCTGCGCGAGCGGGCCCTGTTTTCGATCTACAAGCGCGCGTCCGAGCGGCCGCTCTACGTCATCGAAAAGAGCCCGAGGCTCCGGAACCGGCAGGGCCAGTACATGGTGATGAGCCAGGAAGGCCGGATTCTCAGGCGCGGCCACGACCTCGCCGCCGTGCTCCGGGTGCTGGAGTCCAAGCCCGCCGTCGTGACCTGATCTTGCTCGGCCGGCCGCGGCCGGAACCACAGGCCGCGCCGATCGGTTGACCCGGGATGAGATCCTACATTCATCTGGTTGCGCTCGGCGCCGCGACGGCGTTGTCCCCGACCATTCCCGCCAACGCCCAGCCGGCTCCGATCTGGGGCGGGTATTACGACGACGGCGTCTATGCCGCCGGCGGCGGCAGCGAAGCCGACGGCCATATCACCCTGCAATGCGCGGGCGACGAGCTCGCCGATGCCGGCACCTTCCATCTCGAATTGCAGCCGGCCGCGCAGATCGATCCCTTCGTCGATGCGCCGCCGCAGCTCGATTTTGTCATCGATGGACGGGTCTTCACGCTGCCGGTGACGGCCGAGAACGGCGCAACGTTCTTCCATACCTCGGAGCCGGGAGACCCGGACGCGCCGGCGCTGGTCGGAGCGCTGCGGCGCGGGCTTGCGCTCACGGTCTCGGCCCCCGAGCTCGACATCGCCGAAATATCGCTCCGCGGTTCGTCGCGGGCGCTGGTCGAGGTGGAGCGCTGCCTCCTGCGTAACGACTGAGCTCGAGTGGAATGCGCGTAGCCGGGCGCTACAGCGCCTTCTGCATGTGCACGATGTCGAGCCAGCGGTCGAATTTGAAGCCGACGGCCTCGTAACGGCCGACCTCGCGAAAGCCGAGCTTTTCGTGCAGCCGGATGGAACCGGCCGACTCGGCCGTGATCACGGCGATCATTTGCCGGAAGCCGAAGGCCCGGGCGCGGGCGAGGATCTCGTTCATGAGCGCGGTGCCGATCCCGCGCTGCTGCGCCTCGGGGGCGCAATAGACAGTGTTTTCGCAGGTGAATCGATAGGCCGGGCGGGGCCGGTAAATCGAGGCATAGGCGTAGCCGAGCACCTCGCCGTCATGCGTCGCGACGACCACCGGGTGGCCGAGTTCGGCCATGTGACCGAACTTTTCCGCCATGAAGGTTTCGCCCGGCGCCTCGAGGTCGAAGGTGGCCGTCGAGCGCTCGACATAATGGCGGTAGATGATGGTGATCGCCGGCACGTCGGACCAGGCGAAGGGGCGGATCAGGACGTCGGACACGGGTGCACCAAGGAAAGGGGCCGCGATCCATTTCTAGATCGCGGCCCGTCGATTTCCAATCTGCGCTGCCTCGCGCGGCGAGGCTACTCGCGGTTGCCGAAGAGGCGGAGCAGCATCAGGAACAGGTTGATGAAGTCGAGGTAAAGGCTCAGCGCACCCATG
>CAYRNE010000215.1:0-5559 GCA_964425245.1 uncultured Devosia sp. | reverse complement strand
TACGGCACACTCGAAGTCCGCGAGCACTGGGCGCTCGAGCCACCGGCCGGAGAGTCGGCGCAATGAAGTTTCTCTGCCTCGTCCATGTCGACGTAGCGGCGCTCAATGCCCTGAACCCGGCGGACTGGGCAGATTTTGTTCGCGACAACCGGAAATACGGCAAGTGGCTCGTCGAAAGCGGCCACAGCATCGCTTCCAGCGCGCTTGAGGATCGCCGGTCAGCGACGCTGGTCCGGTCGCGGGCGGGCAGTATTTCAATGACCGACGGACCTTACGTCGAGACCAGGGAGCAGCTGGGCGCCTTCATGTTCATCGAGGCGCGCAATCGGCAGGAAGCCCTCGCCATCGTTGCCCGTTCGCCGGCCGCGCGTGTCGGGACGATCGAAGTGCTTCCGGCGCGAAGCATCGAGCTGGCATGATCTCCGCCAGCGGCATCGACGCCGTCTACCGGGCGGAGTCGGGGCGCGTGCTCGCGACACTCATCCGGCTGCTCGGCGGGTTCGACGCCGCCGAGGAGGCGATGCACGACGCCTTTGCGGCCGCGGCTGAGCGCTGGCCGAAGGAAGGGATGCCAAGGAACCCGCGCGCCTGGCTGGTCTCTGCGGGCCGCTTCCGCGCCATCGACCGCATCCGGCGCCGGAGTCGCTTCCGAGACATGGAGGGCGAGATCGCGCGCGGCATCGAGGCCGCAGCAGAGGACGGTGCGGAAATGCTGGATGAGGAAACCATTCGGGACGATCAGTTGCGGCTCCTTTTCACCTGCTGCCACCCGGCGCTCGCGCCCGACGCGCAGGTGGCGATGGCGCTGCGCGAGATATGCGGGCTGACGACCGAGCAGATCGCGGCGGCCTTCCTGATCCCGCCGCCGACCCTCGCGCAGCGGATCGTGCGGGCCAAGAGCAAGATCCGCGACGCAAAGATACCCTATGCGGTGCCCGAGCCGGAGGAACTGCCGGGCCGGCTCGAAGCCGTACGCCATGCCATCTACCTCGTCTTCAACGAAGGCTATTCCGCGCCCGCGGGCGGCGCCGATCTTGCCGCCGAAGCCATCCGGCTCGGCCGGCTGCTGGTCGAACTGCTGCCCGATCCGGAGGCCCTCGGCCTCCTCGCCCTCATGCTCTTCAACGATTCCCGCCGGGCCGCACGCCTCTCGGCTGAGGGCGACCTGATCCTCATCGCCGACCAGGACCGATCGCTCTGGGATCGCGAGCAGATTTCCGAGGCGGCTACCCTGGTGCATCGGTCACTGGCGTTGGCCCGTCCGGGCCCATTCGCGCTCAGGGCGGCGATCGCTGCGGCGCACGCTCTTTCGCCCTCGCCCGAGGCGACGGACTGGAGCAGGATCGCGTCGCTCTATGATCGGCTGCTCGACATCGAACCGAGCCCGATCGTTGCCCTCAACCGCGCGGTTGCCATTGCCGAGCGAGATGGCCCCGAGGCCGGTCTGCCGCTGATCGATTCGCTCGCCGGCGATCTCGACCAGTATCATCTCATGCATTCGGCGCGGGCGGAGTTCTGCCGCCGTCTCGGCCGGACGGACGACGCAAGGACGGCCTACCGGCGCGCGCTGGAGCTTGCCCGCACGGATGAGGACCGCCGCTTCCTCGAGCGCCGGCTGGCAGAACTGCAACAGTCGTGAGGCCGCCGCGCCGCGGACACATTGTCTTCAGGTTCATAGGGCAGAAGCCGGGTCAAATCGAACACCACACAGCCGGTGCTCCTCCATGCACGCCCTTCCTGCCGCCGCCGCGCGGTTCGCTTTCGTTGTGGCCTTCGTCATTGCCGTCACGGTCCCGGCCATGGCCCAGGTCACCATCTTTTCGCCGTTCAACCTGCCCGGTGCGGTGGACGGTGGCGTCCGCAAGCATGCCGATATCGCCTATGCCGACGGCGACCGGATGAAGCTCGACGTTTACACGCCCGAGAACCTGACCGGGACTGCGCCCGTGGTCATGTTCATCTATGGCGGCGGCTGGGCCGCCGGCGACCGATTCGAATACGAGTTCGTGGGACGGGCCTTCGCCGCCAACGGCTACGTCGCGGTCATTCCGGACTACCGGAAGTATCCGGAGGTGGTCTATCCGACCTTTCTTTCGGACAATGCCCGCGCGATGAAATGGATCGAGGACAACATCGCCCTCTACGGCGGCGATACGAGCCGGTTCTTCCTCGCCGGCCACTCGGCCGGCGCCTACAATGCCGTGATGCTCGGGCTCGACAGCGCCTACCTTCACGAGTACGGCGTCACCATGACGATCCGGGCGATTGCCGGGATCTCCGGGCCGTACAACTTCTATCCGTTCGAATACAACGAGGTGCGGCGTACCTTCGGCAATGCGCCCAATCCCGAGGGCACGCAGCCGGTCAACCTCGTGACGCCGAATGCGCCGCCGATGCTGCTCGCGAGCGGCACGTCCGATCCGATCGTCCGCCCGCACAATACGCGCGCGCTTGCCAATGCATTGAGGGGCCAGGGGCTCTGGGTAACCGAGAAGTATTACGAAGGCTTCGGCCACATGGAGCCGGTGATCGCGCTCGGAGCCTTGTGGCGCTGGCGCATGCCGGTGCTGCAGGACACGCTCGACTTCTTCCAGACCTTCGGTGCATTCCCGAGCGGCGTCCAGCGCGCGGTCTATACGCCGGAACCGCCGGCCGACAAGCAGGACCCGATGACGGCGCTTATCGCGCGCATGGACGCGATCCTCGAGCCGATGAGCTCCGGCGAGGGGGGCTGACCCTCAGGCGGCGACGCGCGCCATCCGCCTTGCCAGAGTCTCGCCGAAGCGCTCCATGTGCCCGGTGACGACCTGGCCCACCGCATAGGCCGAGAGAGCGTAGAACTTCTGCGCCGCCTCGGTGCGAAGGAACGCGAGATAGGTGTCGAGTTCGCCTTCCGTCAGTTCGCGATAGGCGAAGTACATTATGGCGCGCTGGGTCGTCGCGACGTCGGCCTCGATCTCCGGCATGATCGCGTCGAGATGGGCGTCGATCTCGTCCCAAGGCACTTCGATGTCGCCCTGCTGGCCCGACATCGACATGCCGATCAGCATGCCGCGCACCGACTGCCGCACGATCGCGACGGCAAGGTCGGCGCTCACCAGCCTCAGCATCTCCTCGATCTGCTCGAAGCGCCGCGGGTCCGCCTCGCCGACGAGTGCCAGCCCTTCGTCGCGCGCCACCAGTTGCATCTCGGGAGGCAGCGTCGTTACGGTACGCTCGATTTCGGTCACGTTCATGCCGAAGGGCGCGCTGAAGAACTCGGCGTAGTCGGCCATCTCCCCGGCCGTGAACTGGCCCTCGAGCATCGCGGCCAGTTCCGCGTTCATTGCGTCGGCATCGAACACTTCGCGCGCCGCAGCCGTCCATGCCTCCTGCATGCCGCCCGGCAGCGGCACGCCCTGCAGCTCGGCCGACACTTCGAGGGTCGGCCCGAACTGCGTGAAAACCTCGTCGAGCGCCGTCGCGTGCATCAGCTCCTCGATGCTCATGACCGGCGCGTCCGGTTGCGCCAGGACGGCGTGTGCCGCGGCGGTCAGCGGCAGGGCGGCGAACAGGGCAAGGACAAGCGGACGGAACGGCATGCGGATTTTCTCCAGGAGGGCAGGATAGACGCTCCGGGCTTGAATGGCCAATGAACGAAGCCGGTTCCGCTGTGGCGCGGATGCGCTTGCAATGGGCTCCGCCATGGCTATGACTGCGCCCGGCGTCCACCGAACCGCAACAACAAAGGCCGCTTCCGCCCGTGACCGACATCGCATCGCCTGCCACTCCGGCGCGCGTCAGGAACCTCGGTCTCCTGCAGGCGATCGCGGCGTTCTTCATCGCCATCAAGGTCATCTACATGTTTCGGGTCGGCCCGATCATGGACGAGGCCTATTACTGGATGTGGGGGCAGCATCCGGGGCTCAGCTATTTCGACCACCCGCCGCTCGGCGCCTGGCTGCTCGGCATATCGGATGCGATTTTCGGCCGCAGCCTGTTCGGGCTGCGCTGGCTCACGTTCGTCGGCCTCGCGGGCGTCTTCTACATTTTTCACCTCTGGGCCAAGCGGATCGCGGGCGAGAACTGGCAGACGCTGTTCTGGCCCGGGATTGTCATCTACCTCGCCTCCCCGACGTTCGGGTATTTCACGTCACTCGCCTTCCACGACTACGTCCTGATCTTCCTCTGCCTCGCATCAGGGCACTTCTTCCTCAATTTCCTGACCGACACGGACGAAGGCAAACGCGGCAGGCGCCGCGATCTCTACCTGGGCGCGGTGCTGCTCGGGCTCGCGGGCCTCACCAAATACAACGCGGTCTTCCTCGGGCTCGCGCTCTTCTTCTATATCCTGTGGCGGCCCTCGCTCAGGAAGCTGTTGCGCGATCCGCACCTCTATCTCGCGGCCATCGTTGCGATCGGCATGCAGACGCCGGTCGTCTACTGGAACCTGACCACCGGCTTCGCGTCGTACAACTTCCATCTCAACACCCGTCACGGCGCGGGCTGGCTCAGCGACATCAACTGGAACTCCTTCCTCGATTTCCCGGTCGCTTCGGCGGTGCTGGTGTCGCCGTTCCTGATCCCGGTCTTCTTCCGCTTCTTCACGCGGAAGGCGGACACCCGCTTCGAAAGCGTGACGAAGGGCCTTGCGATCTGGGCTTTCTGGCTGTCGACGACGACGTTCCTCCTTGTCGCCCTGTTCGACTGGGTGTTCTGGTGGTGGAACCTCGTCGCCTATGTGCTGGTCATGCCGTTCGCTGCCAAACACATGGGGCAGCGCTTGCTGTTCTTCGGCCACGTGATCTGGGGCGCGCTGATCTCGCTCTATCTCCTGATCTCGGTGACGGTCGTACCGCTCTCGTTCTTCCACGGCGCGCAGGACTGGCGGCAGACCCGACTCTACGGCTGGGAGGAACTGCGCGACATCGTGACGGAAGCGCGCGAAACCTATGCGCCGGACTTCATCGCGAGCGACGGGCCCGACCTTTCGAGTGTCGCCGGGTTCGCGCTCGACGATCCGGAGGTCAAGGCGCTGACCGACCGCGTTACGCAATTCCACTACTGGTTCGACAAGGAGGCCTATCGCGGCAAGGACGCGATCGTCGTCCTCTTCCGCTACGAGAACCCGGCCTTCTCCGCCTCGCAGTTCGAGACCTTCACCGAAGTCGACTCGGTCGACATTACGCGCTTCGGTTACTGGGTCACCGGCTTCGTCGTCTATCATGCCGAGAATTACCAGCCCCGCGCAGTCGAGGGACTGCACGGTTCCTGAGCCCCGAAGCGTGCTGGGCCGATGGCAGAATCACGATATCGTCGGCGCCATGGGAGGCACCCATCTCCGATATGCCGGGCTTGGCTACGAGCGGCAGCGCGATGCGCTCTGCGGCATCGTGCTCGCCGAGCCGACGCTCATGCGCGTGCTCGGGGCCCTGCGCGATGAAGCGCTTCCGCAAGGGTTGCTCGTCGCCGGCGCGATCTACAACGCCGTCTGGAACGTCCTCACCGGCCGGCCGGCGCTCGCCGACGTCAACGACATCGATGTCTTCTATTTCGACGACAAGGACCTGAGCTACGAGG
>CAYRNE010000214.1:0-5572 GCA_964425245.1 uncultured Devosia sp. | reverse complement strand
GCCGCGGCCAGGCGGAGCGGAAGTCGCCGGTACACGAGGCCGCCGAAGGGTTCGGCATCCCGGTCATGACGCCGCGCTCGCTCCGGGGAGCGCAGGAGCAGGCAGCCTTTGCCGCCTTTGCCCCCGATGTTGCGGTGGTCGTCGCCTATGGACTCATCCTGCCGCCCCCGATCCTCCAAGCGCCGGTCCACGGCTGTCTCAATCTTCACGGTTCGCTCCTGCCGCGCTGGCGTGGTGCGGCCCCCATCCAGCGCGCGGTGATGGCCGGCGACAGCCGGACCGGCGTGATGGTGATGAAGATGGACGAGGGGCTCGACACCGGCCCCGTCGCGCTCGCCGAGGAAATGCCGATCGGCCCCGACGACACGGCGGGCGACCTGCACGACCGCATGATGCTGGTCGGCGCCGATCTCATGGGCCGCGCCCTCGCCGCGCTCGAACGCGGCACCCTCGATTTCACGCCGCAAGGCGAGGAGGGCGTCACCTATGCCCACAAGATCGAAAAGGCCGAGGCGCGGATCGACTGGTCGCTGCCGGCCCGCGAGGTGCATAACCGCATCCGCGGCCTTTCGCCGTTCCCGGGCGCCTGGTTCGAACTCGCGCTCCAGGGCGCGCCGGTCCGCATCAAGGCCTTGCGTTCGACGCCTGCCGAAGGATCGGGTGCGCCCGGCGCGCTCATCGCGGACGGCCTCACCATCGCCTGTGGCGAAGGGGCGGTGCGCCTGCTGCAGGTGCAGCGCGAAGGCAAGAGCGCGATGGATGCCGCCGCCTTCCTGCGCGGTGCGGGCCCGCTCCCCTCAGCCGCCTCCTAGCGCCGCGGCCGTGCCGGGTAGGGGCCCGTTCACGCGATAAACCCTGAAGCGCTCGAGCTCCTCGCCGTTGCTGGCCTGGATCCGTCGCGCCTCGCCGGCGGGAACGGCTTCCGAGAAGAACTGGAGCGGCAGCTCGGCCGGGGCCCATGCGGGCAGCACCAGCACCCCGGGCTGCGACAGCAGCGCCGCGTCGACTGGCGCGAGGAAGCTCCAGCGTGCCGGGTCGTCCACCGCCCGCACGGCAAGAGCGCTGCCCGCGAAGCGCCCGTATGACGCGAGCTGGCCGGCGAGGCCGTAGTCGGCGGCACTCGCGATCCAGGACGCGCCGGTCGCTGCGGCCAGCGCCTCGACCTCGGCGCGCATGACATCCCAGCCGCGCATGTCGCGCGTTCGGTCGATCGCCTGCCCGAGCGCGAACGGCTGCCACATCGCCTGCGCGTAGATGAGGCCGAGCAGCACAAGTCCCACCGGCGCTTGCGCCCAACGGAGCAGGGCCAGCGGCACCGCGAGCGGCCACCCCTTGGGCCTGATGCGGACAGCGGCCCAGGCGCCGGCGAGGGACAACATCGGCCACACCGGCAGCAGCCAGTTCGCTTCGACGCGGAACTGCGCGGTATAGGCGATGAAGTAGAGGACGATCGGCAGGCTCGTGAAGACGGGCAGCGCCAGTTCCGCCCGCCCCGGCACGTCGCGGCGTAGCAAGAAGGCGGCGACGGCAACGACGATGAGAATGAAGAGGAACAGGCCCGTCGCCAGCGCCTGCCCGGCGACGAGGTCACCGAAGTTGCCGGGCATCGAGCCGAAGCTGAGCCCGTAGCTGCTGAGCCGCTGACCTTGGTGCGCGAAGCTCGCCCAGCTGTTCTGCGCATTCCAGATGAGGTTCGGCAGGAACACGAGGAGAGCGATCAGCCCGCCCGCCCAGACCTGCCACAACCTGAACCATTGCAGCCGCTCCCGGCTCGCGACGAGGTAGAGCAGGAGCCCCGCGCCGAGAAAGAAGCTCGTATACTTGGAGAGCAGCGCCAGCCCGGCGAAGAGCCCGGCGACCAGCCACCAGTTGGCGTTCCGGCCGCGCCCGAACTCCGCCACGGCCCAGATCGCGAGTGCCCAGAACGTCACCGAAGGCGGGTCGGGCACGGCGATGAACAACAGCCCGCCCGCGAGCGTGAGGTTGTACCAGATGACGGCAAGACCCGCGATGCGCGCGTCCCAGAGCAGCCGCCCCGTGCGCCACATCGCAAACGAAATTGCAGGCGTCGAGAGCACCGCGAAGAGGCGCACGCCGGCTTCGCCTTCGCCGAGCAAGGCGCGGCCGACTGCAATCATCCAGGCGATCATCGGCGGATGGTCGAGGTAACCGGCCGAGGGCGCGAACGACCAGAAGGTATAGTACCCCTCGTCGCGCACCAGCCCGGTCGAGGCCGCGAGGGCGAAACGGAGCACAGTCAGCGCGGCGACGAATGCGGCGATTGTCCCCGGCCGCAGCCAGAAGGGCAGGTCGGGATCTTGCGCGTCCGTCGCCATGCTCGAAGAGCTACACGTCGGGACGGCAAGGTCAATCGCCGTGGACGCCCGCGGCCTCGCGCTGTAAGAGCGCCCGATGCCCCGTTACAAGCTCACCCTCGAATACGACGGCAAGCCCTTTTGCGGCTGGCAGCGCCAGCCCCGCCAGCTCTCGGTGCAGCAGGCGCTCGAGCAAGCCATCGAGCGCTTCAGCGGCGAGCACGTCGGCACCCAGGCCGCCGGCCGCACCGACGCGGGCGTCCACGCGCTGGGACAGGTCGTCCATTTCGACCTGGCCGTCCCGCGCGATCCGTTCCGCATCCGTGAGGCGCTCAATCACCACCTGCGGCCGCACCCGGTCGCGGTTCTTCTCGTCGAACCGGTGCCCGACGATTTCGAGGCCCGCTTTTCCGCCATCGCGCGGCACTACGAGTACCGCATCCTCAACCGGCGCGCCCGCCCGGCGCTGGAGGCGGGCCGCGTCTGGCACCTGCCCATGGAGCTCGATGCCGATGCCATGCACGCGGCTTCCCAGCTCATTCTCGGCCGGCACGATTTCACCACGTTCCGCGCCGCCGAGTGCCAGGCGAAGTCGCCCGTAAAGACGCTCGACCGGCTCGATGTCTCGAGGCAAAACGATGCCATCGTCGTCTCCGCGAGCGCGCGGAGTTTCCTTCATCATCAAGTCCGCTCGATGGTCGGCTCGCTGAGGCTCGTCGGCGAGGGCAAGTGGACGCCGCGCGATTTCCGCGCCGCACTCGAGGCGCGCGACCGCTCGCGCTGCGGCGCGGTCGCGCCGGCCGCGGGGCTCTACCTCGTCCGCGTCGATTACTGAGACGTCAGCGCCGCGAGCTCTTCCGGCGTGAGCGGGAACAGCGCGCCGATCACGATGAGACCGGCGCTGACGCCGACGAGCTGCGCGATCAGGAACATCGCGATCTGCAGCGGCGTGAGTGTCACGATCAGCCGCGCGATATTGATCTCGATGACGATCACGAGGATGCCGATGAAGACGAGCGAGATGTCGCCGGAAAGCCCGACGAGGGCGAGAAGTGTCGCCGCGAGCGTGATGTAGAACGTCGCCCAGTTGTCGGCGACGAGGTAGGGAACGAGCCCGTCCAGGCGCTTGATCTGCCTGAGGACGATCGCCGAGAACCCGATCTGGAACGCGAACAGGATCACGACCATCAGCACCGAGCGGAAGATCGAGCCCGCCGCGCCGGTCATGCCCATGAGCTTGGGCAGGACGGCATTGATGAGCATCGCGGCGATGAACGCGAGGAAGCTTCCCGCGAGCCCGCGCATGCTGAAGTCGAAATAGCCGGGAACCTTCCGGTCGCCGATGACGAGCGCCGCCACGCCCCGCCCGGCGGAGGTCAGTTCCTCGACGATTGTCGTGTTGCTGGCCATGAAAATCCTGTAGCGCGGCGGCTGCCGGCGCACTGCATGTAGAGCCCCGGGGCAGCGACGACAAGCGCAACAGCGCCTTGAAGGCTAACGGGTTGCTATTCTGCCGCGCCGGCGGGCCTTCCCCCGGGCACTGCCGCTCGCTCAGCCGAAGAAGCGGCGCATGAACGCGGCATAGAGCCGCGACAACGCCCTGACGTCCGCGATCGAAACATGCTCGTCGGCCTGGTGCATGCTCGGCCCCGGCAGCCCGCATTCGACGACGGGGCAGTAGGCGGCGATGAATCGCGCGTCCGACGTGCCGCCCGCCGTCGAAAGCTCCGGCTGCGAGCCGGTCAGTGCCTCGATCGTGGCGGCGAGCGCCTCCACGGCCTCGCCCTGCGGCGAAAGGAAGCTGCGCGACGCCCGGCCCACGGTCTCGAGCGTTACCGTGCACCCGGCGGCATCGACCGCGGCCACGGCTTCGCGCAGCCGCGATTCGAGTGACTGGGGTGTCCAGCGGTCGTTGAAGCGCACATTGAAGAGCGCCGTCGCGGCGGCGGGGATGACGTTGGTCGCCTTGTTGCCGACATCGGCAGACGTGAATTCGAGATTGCTCGGCGGAAAGGCGTCGCTGCCCTCGTCCAGCCGCAGGGCACCGAGCGCGGTGATCGCCGCCGCGAGCACGGGCAGCGGGTTCAGGGCGCGTTCGGGATAGGCGACGTGACCCTGCCGGCCGGTGACCGCGATCCGGCCGTTGAGCGAGCCGCGCCGCCCGATCTTGATGCTGTCGCCAACACGCGCCCGGGCGCTCGGCTCGCCCACGATGGCGAAGTCGAAGCGGTGGCCCCGCTCCGCCGCCCATTCCATGAGCTTTTCGGTGCCGTTGACCGCGTCGGCTTCCTCGTCGTTGGTGATGGCGAGCGAAATCGTGCCGCTGTCGGCGCTCCCGTCCGCCACGGCCGCGGCCACGGCAGTCAGGAACGCGGCGATGCCGCTCTTCATGTCGGCGGCGCCGCGGCCGTAGAGACGCCCCCCGGCTTCCGTTGCCCCGAAGGGTTCATGGGTCCAAAGGCTGGAGTCGCCCGGCGGGACGACGTCGGTATGGCCGGCGAACAGCAGGTGCCGGCCGCCCGAGCCGCGCGTCGCGAAGAGGTTGTCGACGGGATAGGAGCCGTCGCCTTCGAACCGCAGCCGGGTCACCGCGAAGCCGAGCGGCGCGAGCGCCGCCTCGAGCAGTTCGAGGACGCCGGCCTCGGCCGGGGTGACCGATGGCCGGCGGATCAGGTCCTTGAGCAGCGGGACGGGATCGCCCGGATCGTTCTCGTGAGCCATGCCGTCCCTGGGTCGCTCAGGCCGCCGCGGTTGCGGTCGCGCCCAGCGGGTCGGGCCCGTACTGGTTGGTGCCGGGCGTCCCCTTGAGGAAACCGAGCACGACCAGCAGGTAGAGCGCATAGACGGCGACCGCCAGCATGACGAGGTTGAGCCACATCGCCGGCGTCGGGACCGTGATGCCGCCGATCGTTGTCATCTCCATGCCGATCCCGAGCGCCTGAAGCAGCAGCATCAGGGCGGCGAGCGCGAGATAGACGATGACGTCGAGCCCATTGTTGTCCCGGTCGTGCCGGCGTTTCACGCTCAGCGCATACATGGGATAGGCGAAGACGACGAAGAGGATGAGGTTCGCCCACCCGGCCCGTTGCGCGCTCTCGGCAATGAGCTGGTTGACCGCGGCCGGGTCGCCGCTCGAGATCGCCGCGATGTTGGGCATCATCGAAACGCCAAACATCGGCAGCAGGAGGAAGGCGATGATGATGTTGAGGACGATGATACCGACAATGCCGAGCCACCAGCCTTTGCGGGAAATGCGG
>CAYRNE010000213.1:0-5576 GCA_964425245.1 uncultured Devosia sp. | reverse complement strand
TTGCCTTCGGCAACCGGATCTTCCGCGGCACCGGGGCCGCGCGGGCCCTTGCCGCCTTTCACCTGGTCGACCCGACTGTCGCCTGGGCCGGATCCGACGTGGCCCGGCAGGTGGTCACGCTTCACCTTTGCTTCAACGTCGCCCTGCTGATCGGCTGTCTGCCGCTGAGCGGTCCGGTTGCCGCCTTCGCAAGCTGGATCATCAGACCGAAGCCAACGCCGGCCGAACTCGCCGACCCCTTGCCCGACGCGGAGAGCGCACTCGACCAATCGGTGATCGGAACGCCCGCGCTGGCACTCGCTAGCGCAACGCGCGAGCTTCTGCGCATGGCCGAACTCATCGAGCGCATGCTGAAGCCAATGATGGAAATCTACGAAACCGGCGACCCGGAAATGATCCGACACGTCAAGAAACTGGAGGAGGCGGTCGACCGGGCGCAATCGGAGATCAAGCTCTATCTCGCGCGGCTCGATTACCGCACCGAAGAGGAAGCGCTGCGCGGGCAGCAGCTGACGAGCTTCGCGATCAACCTCGAATACGTGGGCGACACGATCAGCAAGACGCTGATCAAGCTTGCCGAGACCCGGCGCGATGAGAAGCTCCAGTTCTCGCAGGCGGGCTGGCGCGAACTGAACGATCTCCATCACCGCGTGATGACGAACATGCAACTGGCGCTCAATGTTCTGGTCAGCAAGGACCGCGAGTCGGCACGCCAGCTGATCGCGGAAAAGAACGCCATGGGCTCGGCCGAGCGCCAGAGCTACAGCGAGCACCTGAAACGACTGCAATCGGGAGCAGCGGAGAGCATCGAGTCCTCGAACATCCACCTCGAGACGGTGCGGGCGCTCAAGACCATCAACTCGCTCTTCGCGTCGGTTGCCTACCCCATCCTTCGCGAGTCCGGCGATCTGCTCGACAGCCGGCTCGCGTAGCAGGCCGCTCTGCCCTCCTGATCGCGACGGTCGTCAGGTCAGCAGCCCGCGCGCGCGAAGGGAGAGCACGAGTTTTTCGAGGTCCTCGTCGGCACGGACATCGACAAGCGTACCGTCGATCGCATGCACCGCGTCGAGCAGCTCGCGCCGCCACTCGGCCAGCGCGGTGCGGTAATTCGCGATGAGCTCCCGATCGATCGCAAGTATGACTTCCTCGCCGGTTTCGGCGTCCACGACCTTGACCTCGCCGCCGCTTCGCACCGGTGGTTCAAGCTCTTCCGGATCGAGGATATGGAAGGCCCAGATCTCGCCCTCGCCGGCCGTCAGCGACGTCAACGCCCCGGCAGGATGCTCCACCCAGAAGTCGCTCAGGATGATAGCGAGCCCGCGCCGCGGCAGTTGCGAAGCCACCTCCCCGATCACCGACTCGAACGGCTTTGAGCCGTCCGTATCCCGGTCCTCCACCCACTCGAACAGCCGGTCTGCGCGGCGCACGCCGTGAAAGCGCGGAGACCATGCAAGACCGCGGCCCGACCAGAAGCCGACCCGTACAAGGTCGCCGGAGACGAGAGCAAGGTATCCCAGCGCATTGGCGAGCCACCGCGCAACCTCGAGCTTTTCGGGGTGTCCTTGCCGCATCGAGCGGCTGCCGTCGATAACGATACTGACCGGCAGCTGCTTCAGGACCTCGTATTCGCGGACATAATAGTCCCCGAGCCGCGCGTGCAGACGTGCGTCGAGGTGCCGGGTGTCGTCGCCCGGTACGTAGGCGCGATAATCCGCAAACTCCATGCCCGATCCCTTTCCGCGGGATCGCCTTTCGCCTATGCCGGTCGAGGCGACCGCGTGCCTGACACGCAGCTGCAACTGGTTGAGCACGCCGAGGAAGTGCGCGGAGGGTCTCATGCGGCCGCGCGCACTTCCGAATCGAACAGGCCGTGCAGCAGGTCGATGGTATCGATGCGCTCGGCCTCACCCTGGTAGTTGAGCTGCACACGGTGGCGCATGGTGGGCGCAAGGACCGCCCGCACATCCTCGAAGGCGACGTTGTAGCGTCCGTGAAGCAGAGCATGGCCCTTCGCCGACAGCACCAGCGCCTGCGCACCGCGCGGGCTGAGTCCAAAGCGGACGAAGCGCCGAACCTCGTTGGGCGAGTCAGGCCGGCCGGGCTGGGTGAGAAGCGCCAGCCGCGCCACGGCGCGCCGCACATGCGATGCGATCGGCACTTCGCGCACCATCGACTGCAATCTCAGTATCTGCTCGGCGACGAGAACCTGCTGCGGGGGCTCCGCGGCCACGCCGGTCGTCAGATCGAGAATCGCGTCGAGCTCATCCTCGCTCGGATAGTTGACGATGCTCTTGAAGAGGAAGCGGTCGATCTGGGCCTCGGGCAGCTCATAGGTGCCTTCCATCTCGATCGGGTTCTGAGTGGCGAGCACGAAGAAGGGCCTGGGCAGCGCCATGCTCGAACCCGCCACCGTTACAGTCCCCTCCTGCATCGCCTCCAGCAAGGACGACTGCGTCTTCGGGGTGGCGCGGTTGATCTCGTCGGCAAGCAGGACCTGCGTGAAGATCGGTCCGGCCTGGAACTTGGCCGTCATCCGCCCGCTTTCATCGGGCGTTAGGACGACGCCGCCGGTGACGTCCGCCGGCATGAGATCAGGCGTGAACTGAACGCGGCCGAAGCTGAGACCGGTTGCCGTGCCCAGAGTTCTTACGAGCAGCGTCTTGCCGACCCCCGGCAAGCCCTCAAGCAGCACGTGCCCTCCGGAGATCAGAGCGATCAGCAATTGCTCGACGACATCCTCCTGCCCGACCACGGATCGGGCCACCTCGTCGCGCGCCCGGCCGATCGCATCGATCAGCGATGCGAGTTCCTTCATCTCGTTGGCGTCAGCCACTCGTGCCTCCGACTCGTTTCTTGTTGCTCATGATCATGATTCACCCGGTGCACCGGCAAGGGTGATCGTCCCCTCGATCGGAGCGAGTTCGTAGCGATCAAGGAGCGCCGCTAACAAACCCGCCTGTTCGAGCCGACGCATGGCGTCGATCACCGCGCGCTTGAGCGTCAGGTCGCCCTTCCAGATCCCAAATGCGATCCGGTACATGCCGGTGCCGTCATCCACCCGGCGAACGATCCAGTCATTGTCGTGAGCAATGGTACGCGCGGCGAGGCTCTCGGTCACAGCGGCCTCCAGCGTTCCGTCGTGCATTCCCTGGATGAGTTCATCGCGGGTGCGCAGGATGTCGACGTCTGCGCCCGCCTGCCGCAGCCAGCGGCCGATGGCAATCCGATCGAACCCCGAGAAGCCGGCGAGGAAGCCGACGACCCGGCCCTCGAGCGTTTCCACCGGCGGCGGCGGTTCGACCAGCGCCCAGCCCGTTTCGAGATGCGGCGGCGTCGTATCGAGATAGGAGCGGGTCATGTCGGAAGCGACAACGCCGCCGGCGATCATCTGGCATTGCGCGCGATTGATCCGCCAGTTGCGGGGGTTGATGTCACGCCCCATCGCGGCATTGACGTTGAACGCGATTCCGACGCCCAGGTCCTCGGCCAGGGCCCGCAGAAGCTCGACTTCGAAGCCGGGGCGGTCGGTGTCGGCCGTGACAAGCGGCGGCTGCGATGCCGGGACGCAGACCCGCAGCACGCCGACGCGCCGGAGCTCTGCAAGCGAGGTGTCGGGAGGCAGCAGATAGACGGCGAGCAGCAGCCCGAGGACGCCGGCAAGGGTCAGCGCCGGGCTGAGCCAGCGCGGGCGGGGGAGAAGGCGGCGGCGCTGGGGGCGTTCCGTCATGTCCGCCTGAATTCCCAGAGCGCGATGGCAAACAGACCGATCGCGCCGATCCCGAGGACCAGCGGACCGAGCGACGGATCGAATTGATTGAAGCCGATGAAAACGCCGCGCAGGGCATCCACCGCGTAAGTGAGCGGATTGTAGGTGACAAGGAACACCAGCCAATCCGGATAGAGCACGCGGGTCTGTGCGCTGGTCAGCGCCGGGTCGAGCGGAAAGACCGAGCTCGACGTGAAGTAGAGCGGCAGGATGACGGCGTTCGAGAAGACACCGAAGCCCTCAAACGTGCGTATGTGGCTGGCGATGACGACACCGAGCGAGGTGAGCGTGAAGGCGAGGACGAACATCAGGCCAAGTCCGGTAAGCACGGACTGCCAGGTCAGTTGTACGTCCGCGAATGCGGCAAGAACGAGCACCAGAGATCCGTGCAGCATGGCCACCGTCGCACCGCCGAGGACCTTGCCCAACAGGATCATGGAACGCGGCATGGGCGAGACCATGACCTCGCGGAGAAAGCCGAACTCGCGGTCCCATATCAGCGACACCGCCGATTGCACGGAGGTGTACATGATGTTGAGGACCACAACCGCCGGGAAGATGAACTGCAGGTAGGTGTAAGGTACGACGAAACGCACCTCGCCGTAGATTTCGGCCCGGAAATAAGGATTGAGCCCGATGCCGAGGATCAGCATCCAGAGCAGCGGCCGACTGACACCACCGACAAACTGGCCGCGGTCGCGCAGCGCCCGCTTCACCTCCCGCAGCCAGATCGCGTAGACCCCTCCTAACACGTCACCCTCCTCACATCCGCGGTTCCTGCCCCGGGACGCGGCCTTCCGTGTCGGGTGCAGCGCCCGCGCCCGGGCGGTCGCGGATGTCGCGCCCCGTAAGATTTAGGAACACGCTCTCGAGGCTCGAACGCTCGAAGTTTATGCTGCGCAGGCGGGTGCCGAACTGGCCGAGCAGGACGTCGCCGACAGCCGGGTCGCGCGTGGTGAGGACCAGGTGGCCGTCTGGCGTTGCGACTGCCTCGGGGAAACGTTCCCGCAGCGCCGCCAGGTCCTTGGCGTCGCGCGGTTCAACGCGGATCGATTGCTCGCCATGCGCTTCGCGCAGAGCCTCGGGCGTATCGAGTGCGAGGACTTTGCCGTGATCGATGATGCACACCCGGTCGCAGGCATCGACTTCCTCGATGTAGTGGGTCGTGACGATCACCGTGATGCCGCGCTCGCGCCGGAGGCGCTCGAGGTATTCCCAGACGCTCGCCCGCGATTGAGCGTCGAGTCCTACCGTCGGCTCGTCGAGGATCAGCACCTTGGAATCGTGGACCAGGGCCCGTGCAATCTCGATCCGGCGGCGCATGCCGGCCGAAAGCGTGCGGACGAGTCGATCGCGCACGCTCTCGAGCTCCACGATCTGCAGCAGTTCGTCTATGCGCTGCCGGCGGAGCGCGCCCGGGACACCGAAGACCCGGCCATGGAAATCGAGGTTCTCGTCGACCGTCAGCCGGGTGTCGAGGCTCGACTCCTGGAAGACCACGCCGAGCTTCTTGCGCGCCTGCCGCGGGCGACGGCGGACATTGATGCCGGCGACCTCAACCACGCCGGAATCGGCTTCGAGCAGCGTGCATATGATGAGGATCAATGTCGACTTGCCGGCGCCGTTCGGGCCGAGAATCGCCATCATCTCGCCTTCGCGAATATCGAGGCTGATATTGTCGAGCGCCTGAACCCGGCCGAAGCGGCGGCTGACCTCGGAAATGCGGACTGCGGTTGCCTGCGTCATGCCGGAACCTCGAGTTGTCGTGCGGCGTGCCTTGTCGCCCGCTCGCGCAGGAACGGAAAGAGTC
>CAYRNE010000212.1:1395-5584 GCA_964425245.1 uncultured Devosia sp. | reverse complement strand
CGCATGGTTTGTCTCTCCGTTGCGTTGGGCTCGGCGGCCCGAATTCATCCCCCTCCCCAACCTCCCCACGGAGGGGAGGGTGCCCTCTCGTGGTTGTGGCACTGATCGTGCCGAGTGAACCGGCCTGCACCCTGCTCCGCTTGCGTGAGGAGGGTTGGGGAGGGGTCAGTCCCTCCGGTAAAGCGTCAGAAACTGTTCCGTCGCGCGGGCGGCGTCGCGTTCGATATCGGCCTGCGACAGCTTGAGATCGTCCCCGAGCAGCAGCCGGATCTGCACGTCGCGCACGACGAGCCCGAAGAAGGTGCGGAACGCCTCCTCGGACGATTCGAACCGCAGCAGCCGCGCGTCGCGCCCGGCCTCGAGAACCGGCTTCAGCCGCCGGCCCATCTCCAGCCGTCCGTTCTCGAGCACGATGCTGCCGAGGTCGATCTTCTCGTCCCCGGCATGGGATACGGCGAGCCGGTTGAGCGTCACCGAAATCTCGCCGGCGAGCGTTCCGAGCAGGTCGCGCGCGAACTGCTCGATGCTCTGCCGCAGCGTGTCGGCGTCGAGCCGATAGCGGTCGACACGCGGCACGCGCACCTTGGCGGCCTGCCACTGCACCGTCGCGGTCAGCAGCCCGTCGCGGTCGCCGAACCATTTGTAGAGCGTTTCCTTGGAGCACGAGGCGCGCCGTGCGACCGCCGTCATGGTCAGCCCGGCCCCGCCCTCGACCAGGAGTTCGAGCGCCGCCGTCAGCACCTGCTGCTGCCGCGGCGTGAACGCCTCATCCCGAAGATCGACGACTGCCGACACCCTGGCTCCCTGTCCGGCGGCAGCGCGCTTTCGTTGCCCACAACCGCACCCGCTCGCACCGTACCGTACGTTACGGTTCGGTGCAAGATGGGGAGTCAGCGTTTGCTCCCGCCCTTCCTTTCCGGAGAGAGGCCAGTCGACTCGCCGAACGCCTTCTCGAAGAGTTCCTCGACGTTGATGTCCCGTTCGGCAGCCGGGATGGGCATCGCGAACGGGTCTTCGGGCTCGGCTTCCGGCACGCCTGCCGTTTCCTGCGCGGCAGCGGCCGCGCTTGCCTCGGCGGCGCGCGCAGCCGCTTCCCGTTCGGCCCGCTCCTGTGCCGCGCGTTCCCGTTCGGCTGCTTCGCGGGCTTCGGTCGCGCGGCGCTCGGCCTCGCGCGCCTCCTTCTCCGCGGCCTCGCGCGCGGCAGCTTCACGCACCGCCGCCTCACGGGCCGCCTTCTCCTTCTGAGCGCGCCGCCGCCGCGCGGCCTCGGCCACCGCATCCGGAACGGCCGCGCTCTTCTTCGCCGCCCCGTTCGATGGCTGGGGTGGAGGCTCTCCCGCTTCGGCGCGGCCGGACATGCCCTCGCCGTCAGGCGAAGCGGCCGGTCTTTCGGCTGCGCTCGAAGCTGGCGGCTTGAAGTCCGTTCCGGCGGCGGCAGGCGGGGCGAGCGCAGGCCGCGCGGGAGCGGCGGGCGCCGGCATGGCCGGCGCAGGAGTCTCGCCGGCGGCCGGCGGCAGCGAGGACTCTTTCTTCAGTGCGTCGGGCTTCGGCGCCGAAACGGCCGAAGTCCCTGCCGCCGGGCCATCCGACAAAGGCGACGCGCCGGGGCCCTTTGCCGCCTCGCCTTTCCGAGCCTCCGGCGGACCGGAAGTCACCGTCGCCGGCTCCTCTGCATCGGCCGCCTCCGGCGTCGCCGCCGCCCCGGCGACAGCCGTCGTATCTGCCGTCCGGCGCCGCGATCGAAGCCGATGCCCGAAACGCCGACGCTCGAGCGCAACGATCGCCGCAAAGGCCGCCATCGCGAGGAACAAGCCCGCGCCGATCCCGGCGGTCAGCCAAACGAGGTTCCCGGCGTCCATTCCACTCCCTGTTCCGCCACCCGCCCTAGCACGAACGCCACCCGTTCCTCCACGCCCGCCTTGGGCAGCTGGGCGATGTCGTAGCCCCACCGCCGGTATTCGGCGACGCTCCGCTCGAAGCTGTCGACCGCCTCTGCCCAATCCTGCCTGCGTTCGGCATCATTGGCGTAGATCTCGCGCCAGGGTGGCGCCGCGAAGACCGTGGGGTTGTAGCGATAGCGTTCGGCCGCCCGGTCGAAATGCGGGCGCCGGGGCAGACCCACCATCGGCAAGTAGCCGGTGAGTTCCGGCACGCCCCGATCGAAGAAGACGAGTCCGGGCCGCTCCAGCGCTTCCTCGTAGCTCCGGATTTCATGCATCAGCATGAGCTCGGCGAAGAGTCCCTTGTCGTCCCAGTGGAGCGCCGTGCCCCCGATGGCGACCTGCTGCTGGATGATGAACCGTCCGGCTTCGAGCGAGCAGCCGTGTCCGCGCTTCGCCAGCGCCTCGATGAGCGTCGTCTTGCCCGAACCCGGGCCGCCGGTAACGATGATGAATCGATCCATGGTCTCTCTCCGTTGCAGGATAAAGCATGCGAGGCATGTTCGGGGACTGGAGGAAGTTGCCGACGCGGCGGGAGGCGGCGGCCGCCTCGGGGGAGACCGCGTTCCGGGGGGCGACAATCCCGGCGCGGGCGCGCTTCACCCTGGCACGGCCAAGCGCCGCACCCGAAGCGGGCTCGCACGGTTCGTGTCTTGAACCGGGTCACCCTCGAACCGTAGTATCCCCGGCGGAAAGGTTCGTCGCGGGGGACGCAGACGTGCCGGATGTCTTCATATCCTACAAATACGAGGAGCGAAACGTCGCTGCCCGGCTCGCCGAGAGGCTGACCGAGCAGGGATTCGACGTTTGGTGGGACGCGGCCGTGCTCGCCGGGGCGCGGTTCGAAGACGAAATCCGTTCCATGCTCGCGACCAGCAAGGTTGCGATCATCCTGTGGTCGAAGGCATCGGTCGGCTCCGACTGGGTGAAGGCCGAGGCCGAAATCGCACGCAAGCGCGGCATCGCGCTTCCCGCCTTCATCGACGATGTCGAACCGGAGCGACTGCCCCTGCTCTTTCAGCCCATGCACACGGCCGACCTGCGCGGCTGGCGCGGCGGCAAGTCGAATGACGGGTTGAAGGAAATACTCGAGGCCGTCCGCGCCCGGGTCGGTGATCCCTCCGGACCGGCGCTCACCCCCGAGCAGGCGGAAGAACGGCTCGCCGCGGGAGCCAGCGAAGCCGAAGTCTGGTCCGCCATCACGCAGGCGAGCGAGCAGAGCGCCGACGAGTATCGGCGCTATCTCGAGCGCTACGGCGGCAATGCGCGTTTTGCCGAACTCGCCGAGCTGAGAATCGCGCGGCTCGAACAGGGCGCACGGGCGCGCCGCTGGAACTGGGCGCATGTCGGAAGCTTCGTCGGCGGCGTGGGCACCCTGATCGGCACCATCCTCGCTGTGGTGGTCTTCATGGGGATTACGCCGGACAGCATCGGCTCGGTGTTCGCCGGATGGATGATCAGCGCCGAGCAGCGCCAGGCGGCCCAGCGCTGCGATGCCTGGGCGGGTTCGGCGCGGATCCACCCGTCCAGCCGTCTTCCCGTGCTCGAGCCAGGGGCACTCGAGGATTGCGAAGCTGCGCACCGGGCATTCGGACGCTCCGGCGACTACATCGGCCACCTGGCGCTGGCGCGGCTTTCGCAGGGGCCTGGCGAAGGACCGACAAGCGTGAGCCTCGTTGCCGAGGGCGTCGCGAAGAAGGTGCCCATGGCCATCTACGCGCAGGCCATCATGTACGAGGAAGGCTACGAATATGAGGCCAACCTGCAGCGCGCCGCGGAAGCCTACAAGCAGGCCGGGGACCTCGGTCTGGTCCAGGCACAGGCACGGCTGTGCGCCATGTTCGTCAAGGACTTCAACACCCAGAACTGGCGGATATCGGAGCGGATCGATCCAGTCGCACTGTGCAAGGAGGCGGCCGACAAGGGCGACGCCATTGCCCAGAGCTGTCTCGGCTTCATCTACGAAAGCGGTATCTACGGCGTGCCGGTCGACCCCGGCTTTGCCGCCGAGATGTACGGCATGGCCGCGGCACAGGGCAATCACGTGGGCCAGCACCGCCTTGGCATGCTGCATCGCGAGGGACGCGGCGCGGTTCGCGACTACGGCCGGGCGATAGACCTGTTCAAGGCCGCCGCCGACCAGCAGGACCCTACCGCCATGCGCCTGCTCGGGATGATGTACGAACTCGGGCACGGCGTCGAACGCGACTACGTCGAAGCCGGCGTCCTCGACGAGGCAGCCTTGCAGA
>CAYRNE010000212.1:0-1385 GCA_964425245.1 uncultured Devosia sp. | reverse complement strand
ACTTCGCCAACAACTGGGGCTGGCCAAGGGACTATGTCGAGGCCTTCGATCTGACCCTGCTATCGACCGTCTCCAATCCCGTCGGCCAGCGTCTCGACGCCTATGCCCATTATTGGGGCATCGACGACCGGCCGATGGATTTCGGCCTTGCGTTGTCCGACTACCGGGCTCTCGCCGAGGCGGGGAACCCGTTCGCCCAACTGATGGTCGGAATGCTCTTGATGCGTGGACATGGCGCCGCGCCGGACGACGCCGCAACGGCAGCGCTCTACGAGCAGGCGGCCGCGCAAGGCGTGCTTCAGGGTCAGGTGGCGCTCGCCAGCCTTTATGAGAACGGCGTCGGGGTTCCCCTCGATATCGACAAGGCGCGGCATTACTACACGCTCTCTGCAGCGCAGGGCAGCAGATATGCCGCCGACCGCCTTGCGTTCCTCGCCGGCCAGCCGCCGGCGGAACCGAAGGGCGACCTGTCGGAGCCGCAGGAGCAGCCACGACCCGCAGAGGACGTGCGCCTGCGGCAGACGACGGAAGCCGTCCCCGTCCGGTAAGTCGCACTATCGCTCTATCGGCACTTGCCGATGAAGGAGGGTGGTGCAATGGTGCGCCCCGATTCTTCCCGACCCGAACGGCAGAATGTCAGAACTGTTTTCGCCTGTTTCGCTGCGCGGTCTCAGCCTGCGCAATCGCACCGTGATTTCGCCCATGTGCCAGTACTCGGCCCGGCATGGCGTGCCGAACGAATGGCACCTCGTGCACCTCGGACGCTTCGCGCTCGGGGGGTTCGGCCTCGTGATCGTCGAGGCGACGGGCGTCGTCCCCGAGGGGCGCATTTCCTATGCCGATGTGGGCCTGTGGAACGATGAACAGCAGGCGGCGCTCGCCGGCATTTCCGATTTTCTCAAGGCCCACGGCGCTGCGGCGGGCATCCAGCTCGCACATGCCGGACGCAAGGCTGCGACCCCCGTTCCCTGGCGCGGAAAGTTCGACGAAACGGAAGAGGAAAAGGTGGCGCTCGCCTTCGAGGACTGGACCCCCGTCGGTCCCAGCGCGCTCAATCATAACGAAGCCCGTGGCTTCAAGACGCCGCGCGCCCTTGACGAAGCCGAGATCGCGGCAACCGTGGATGCCTTCGTGGCCGCGGCGCGGCGGGCCGATGCGGCGGGCTTCGATTTCGCCGAGATCCACGGGGCTCACGGGTATCTCATCAACCAGTTCCTCTCCCCCGTCGCCAACCGGCGGACCGACCGCTACGGCGGCAGCCGCGAGAACCGCATGCGTTTTGCGCTCGAGGTGACGGAGGCGGTGCGCGCCGCCTGGCCCGCCGCAAAGCCGCTGTCCTTCCGCATGTCGGTGACGGACGGCGCTCCGGATGGCTGGGGCATCGA
>CAYRNE010000211.1:0-5607 GCA_964425245.1 uncultured Devosia sp. | reverse complement strand
CGCGGAGTTTCGATCCTGACCGAACGCTCGGCGCGGGTCGAAAGCGCTTCGCGCAGGACATCGGGCTCGGCGAGGTCTTCAGAGAGCAGCACGAGCCGGGGCGGCGTGCGGTTTTCGTAGAACTGGGCGATGAAGGCTTCGAGCACTTCGGCATTGTCGAGAGCGTCGTCGGCGCGCGGGTAGAAGGCGTAATTGCCCCAGTTCTGGTGGGCGCGGTAGAAAAACACCTGCACGCAGAAATTGCCCGCCTCGTTGTGGATGGCGAAGACGTCGGCCTCGGCGACGGTCTGGGCGTTGTTGCTGCCCGAGCCCTGCACCAGAGCCAGCGCTCCGAGCCGGTCGCGCAGCATGGCGGCGCGTTCAAAATCGAGGGCTTCGGCGGCGGCGTTCATCTCCTTTTGCAGACGGTCCTGCACGGCCTTGGACTTGCCGGACAGGAAATCGCGGGCTTCGTCGACCAGCCGGTTGTAGTCGGGGATGGAGATGACGCCGGTGCAGGGGGCGGCGCAGCGCTTGATCTGATGCTGGAGGCAGGGGCGCGTGCGGGCGGCGTAGAAGCTGTCCGAGCAGTTGCGCAGGAGAAACGCCTTTTGCAGCGCGGTGATGGTGCGCGACACGGCGACGGCCGAGGCGAAGGGGCCGAAATAATCGCCCTTTCTGCGCCGGGACCCGCGATGCTTGGTGAGCTCGGGCGCCTCGTGCTCGGTGGCGATGAGGATATAGGGGAAGCTCTTGTCGTCGCGCAGCAGGATGTTGAAGCGCGGGCGCAGCCGCTTGATGAGGTTGGCCTCGAGCAGGAGCGCATCGGCCTCCGTCTCGGTGCGCACGAACTCCATCGAGTGCGTGGCCGCGATCATCTTCTGCAGCCGCACCTCGAGGCCCTCGGGGCGGGTGTAGTTGGTGACGCGCGCCTTGAGGCTGCGGGCCTTGCCGACGTAGATGACGTCGCCGGCCTCGTCGAGCATCCGGTAAACGCCGGGGGCGGACGGAAGGGTTTTCACGAAAGCCCGGATGATGTCCGGGCCGCTTGCTGGTTCGGTCATGATCTGCGCGGCGTCGGGCCACGCCGCTCCGGCCATTCCATGTGCTCGCCCCCGTCGAGCGCGATCATCTGCCCCGTCATGGCGCGCATGGCAAGGATGTGGAGCACGCCCTCGCCGATTTCCCGGGGCGTGGCGGATCGCCTCAAGGGCAATTCGGCGACGCGCCGGTCGTGCTGGTCCTGCGGAATATAGGGCGGCGGCACGATGGGACCCGGGCCGATGGCATTGACGCGAATGCGCGGCGCGAGCGACTGGGCGAGGGTGCGGGTCATGGCGAGCAGCGCCGCCTTGGATAGCGTGTAGCTGAAATGGCTGGGCGCCGTATGCAGCACACGCTCGTCGATGACGTTGACGATGCTGCCCTCGGCGCCCTCGGGCAGGTGGGCCGCGAAATCCCTGGCGAGGAAAGCCGGCGCCTCGACATGCACCGCGAAGTGCTCGTCCCACAGCGCCTCGTCGAGATCGGCCACGGAGTCGCGCTCGAAGATCGAGGCATTGTTGACGAGCAGGGTCAGCGGTCCGAAGAGTTTCGCCGAATCCCTGATCAAGGCGCGGCGCTGCCGCCGGTCGGTGAGATCGGCGGAGATCGTCTCCGCCCGGCCGCCACCGGCCCGGATGCCCTGCGCCGTTGCCGCCGCCTTTTCGGCCGATCGCCGATAGTGGATCACGACCTGCCAGCCGGCGGCGGCGAGCCGTTCGGCGATGGCCGCGCCGATACGGTCGGCCGCGCCTGTGACAAGCGCGACGCGGCTCGCGCCCGCGGCTTCCGGGGAAATGGCTGTCATGGAGCAGCCGCTAACATGGGGACGGTGGCGATGTCGTTCAATTTGCCTCCTCTGCGGCCGAATAGACGACCGGGAAGTCGCCGGGTTCCCCCTCGCACGCCTCCCGGGACCGGAACTCCACAAGCCGGAACGCATAGTCGTCCCAGCGCCATTCGCCCGAGGTACCGCAATCGCCGAGGCCGCGGCCCTTGTTGAAGGTGAGGATCGCCTGCGTTTCGGGGTTCCAGCCATAGTTCACGAGGTGCGTGGTCGCCGTCCAGCCGCCGGCCGGGGAGTACTCGGCGAACGACTGGACCGCGTATTGGCCCTCGAACAACTCGACATAGGCCTTCCAGCCGAAATTATAGGCGGCGCTCCAGCAGGGCAGGAACCAGATGCGCGTCGACTCGCCCACGACGCCTGTCTCGATATCAGCGCCGTTGGCGATGAATTCCATCGACTCGCACTCCGTGTCCGCGATGTGCTGGTTGAGCAGCGCCTGCGGAATATCCTCGCCGGCGCCGCCGTCCCCGGCTGCGGCCGCGACCTCGCCGACCTGTTCGAGCCCGACGGGCGGCGCCTCGGCGACGCGCTCGGACCCGAGCCTGCCCTGCTGTTCGTCGATCCAGATCAGCGAGGCGGTCAGCCCGGATAGAGAGAACACGGCCTGCGGACGGGCCCCGTCAGTATCGGTGAATTCGACCGTCAGTTCCGATCCGGGCGCCAGCCGGTCCATCACCGTCTGCGCCTTGGGTCCGAGCAGGAAGAAATCGTTGACCGAGCCAAATGCCGCGATTTCGGCTCCGGCCTCGAAGTCGGTCCAGACGCCGTCGACGCCGACACTGAAGGTCACCAACGGGTCGGCCATCTTCGCGATCGTCGTGAACGAGATTTCCCAATAGATGCCCTCGGCCTGGCGGCCGACGCGGAGCACGTAGTCGGCGACCGGGACGCCCCCGGAGTTCGGGTTCACGTAGGTGGTTGCCGAGCAATAGCCGTCCGCCCGGCAGGCGGCGAGCCAGTCCCCGAAATAGCGCCGGACCTCTCCCTCGCCCTGGGCGAGCGCGGATCCGGCGGCAGCCAGCAGCAGGCAAAGCGCGATCAGCAGGCGCATGGCGAATCTCCCTCGATGCCGGGGAGCAGGCTAGTGCACCGGCGGCGCGGCGCGAAGCTTTCGACTCAGCGGTTTCGGGCCTATGGTGTGGTTGCGAACGGAAGCTGGTGCACTTCCCGGCACAATCGGAGGGTCGTGGAATGGACTGGGTTGGACTTATCGTTCAGATCATCGCCGGAGCCATCGGCGGTGTCGGAACCGGCAAGGCGGTCAAAAGCGTCGATCTCGGCAATGCCGGCAACATCATTGCGGGCATCATCGGCGGCGTGGGCGGTACCGCGCTCGCCGGCATGATCCCGGGTCTCGAAATGTTGTCGAGCTTCGGCGGGGCGGCGCCCGCTGCCGATGCGGCGGCCACCACCGCTGCGGGCATGGACATCACCTCGCTCATCGCCCAGGCGGCGGGCGGCCTCGTTGGCGGCGGCGTGCTCACCGCCATCGCCGGCGCCATCAAGAACGCAACGGCCAGGTCGGCCTCCTGACGAGTAGAGTTCCTCAGCCCCGGCTCCGGCCGGGGCTCTCCCGCCCACGAGTTCAGATTGTCCGATCCTAGCAGCGCCGCCTCCGCGCCCGCCCGGCGGACGGCCGATAATATCGGCCTCGGCATAGGCCTCACCGTCATCGCCATCCTCGTCTTCGGCCTGCAGGACGCCCTCGCCAAGATGCTGGTGCAGGACTATTCACCGTTCCAGGTCGCGATGATGCGCTTCTGGGCCTTCGCGGCCTTCTCGCTGTTCCTTGTCGCGCGGCAGGCGCCGCTGCGGCAGGCCTTCCGCTCGGACTGGACGGGGCTGCAGATCCTGCGCGGTGTGCTGCTCGTCGCCGACATCTGGTGTTTCGCAATCGCCCTCATCTCGGTGCCGCTCGCGGAGCTTCAGGCGATCGTCCTCGTCTATCCGCTGCTTGTGACGCTGGTGGCTATTCCGATCCTCGGCGAGCGCGTCGGCGTCTTCCGCATCAGCGTCGTCGGCGTCGGCTTCCTCGGCGCGCTGATCATCGTGCGGCCCGGCGGCCTGCCGCTCGACTGGGGCGTCTTCTTCGCGCTGCTGTCGTCGGCATTCTACGCGGTCTATATCGCGCTGACGCGGAAGGTCTCGGCGTCGGACTCGACGGCGACCAGCATGGTTTATGTCGGCGCGGTTGGGCTGGTGCTCACCTCGACGGTCGGCATCTTCTTCTGGCAGCCGATGGACTGGCAGTCGCTGGCGCTCATGGGCCTGATCATGGTCACCTCGACCGCCGCCCACGGTACGATGATGGTTGCGCTGTCGCGGGCGCCCGCGAGCGTCATCCAGCCGTTCAACTATCTCGCGCTGCCCTGGGGCATCGTCATGGGCTATACCTTCTTCGGCCAGCTCATCGACCCGGTGTCGCTCATCGGCGGCGCCGTCATCGTCGGGGCCGGCCTCGTCGTCATGTGGCGGGAGCGCCGGCTGGCTAAAATCGGTCGCGCCGCACCAGCGCAACCAGCAGAAGAATCGCCCCCACACTAGCGACGATCATGGCGAGGGGCGTAACCGAGAACGCCAGCAGCAAAGCAATAATCCCGAAGATGCCGTGGCGCAGGCCGGGCAGGGCATAGTCGACGACCAGCACCGGCAGGAGAGTGACGACCGCCGCCGCAAGGCCAAAGATCAGGAGGCCGCGGCCCCATTTCATCAGCGTCATGCCCCGAGCCTAGCCGTGCGCGGGCGGGGCTCCAAGCCACCGGCGCGGCGTTCCGCTGCGTGCTGAAGCGGGGCGCGGGCTACAGCCGCCGCATCCGGCCGAAGACGAAGACCGCGCAACCCGAGAGGACGAGCACGATCGGGGCGATGACCATCGCCGAAATCAGCCAGCCGGCGAGGTGGACACCGTTGAGCTGGCTGAGGCCGTAGCGCTCGAAGAAGAAAATCGCCATGCCGAGGCCGACCAGCGTGCCGGCGAGCTTCACGTAGGGCTTTGCCTTGTCGCTCGCCATCTGCCTGGGCCTCCGCGGAAGGGGTGCAGTTCAGATGGTCCCTTCCACGCCGCAGCGCAAGGGCCGCTGCATGGGGAAAAGGGCGCCGACGGGGCGCCCTTGTCCCAGCCGCGGGGTCCGCTGCGTCAGTCGTAGATGCAGAACCTCGCGTTCGGGCCGCCGAAGCAGGCGGAGACGGACGGATCGACGCGGCGGATGATGCGGCGGCGCGGCTCGATGTAGATCACGTCGTCATCGTCGTAATAGTAGTCGTCGTCGTAGAAATCGTCATAGCGGTCGCGCGACAGATAGCGGGCGGAGACCCAGCCGTCGCGGCCGCGCTTCTCGACGAAGCACCATATGTCTTCGCAGTACTGCACGTCGACGACTTCACCGCGGCGCAGAACGTCCACTACCCGGCAACTGGTACTGCCGCAGGAACGGACGTTGAGATTGGTATCGGCGACCGCGGCGGCAGCCATGGCGGGAACCGCGGCGCCAGCACTCATCGCGGCGGCGAGTCCCAGGGCAGCGAGCATGGATTTGGGGGACATCGGCAACGCTCCTTGGCTCGTTTCCAACGGACCTTAACGGTCCCTTGGGCGCGAAGTTGCGATAGCCCGGATGAACCGAAAATGAACATCGGCGCGCGACCGGACTGCCGCGCGCCGCACCCGGAGTTGCAGGCGGCGCCTAGTTCTCGATGCAGAACCGGCCGAAGCCGAAGCCGCCGCCGCTGCCGCCGCC
>CAYRNE010000210.1:0-5636 GCA_964425245.1 uncultured Devosia sp. | reverse complement strand
TCCGGCGATGAGCCCGCCGCTGACCTGGCTCATGGTGTACAACCTCAATCCCGTCGTCACCATGCCCAACCAGAATCTCATCATCGCGGGCCTCAGCCGCGAGGATCTGTTCACCGTGGTGCACGAGCAGTTCATGACCGATACCGCGCGGCTCGCCGACATCGTCCTTCCCGCGACCATGTTTCTCGAGCACAACGATTATTACACCCGCGGCGGCCACACCCGCGTGCTGTTCGGGCCGAAGGTGATCGAGTCGCCGGGCGAGGCGCGGTCCAATTTTCGGGTCGTCAACGAGCTGCTGCGGCGGCTCGGCGAAACCCGCGACCCCGCGCTCTCGATGAGCGACCGCGAAGTGGTGGCCGAAACCTTCCGCCGCTCCGGCTACGGCGATCTCGACGCCATCGCCGCGAACGGCGGCTTCGTCGATCGCGCGCGTCCCGACGAGCAAGCGCGTTTCGCGAACGGCTTTGCCTGGCCCGACGGCCGCTACCGCTTCCGGCCCGATTGGAACGGCGCCGCCGAGAAGAAGGGCTATCGCTGGGTCTGCGATCCCGCCGAGATGCCGGCGCTGCCGGACCATTGGGACGTCAACGAGCCGGCCGACGCGGAACATCCTTTCCGGCTCGCGACGAGCCCGGCGCGCGCCTTCCTCAACTCGAGCTTCACCGAGACGCCGGGGTCCCGCAGACGCACGCCGAAACCGCTCGTTTTCGTCCATCCGGAGGACGCGGCGCGGCTGTCGGTTTCAGGCGGCGATCTCGTGCGGCTTGGCAACCGGCGGGGCGAAGTGATTCTGACCGCGGAGCTTTTCGGCGGCATGCGGCCAGGCGTCCTGATCGCCGAGGGCATCCATCCGAATGCCGCTCACGCCAACAGCAACGGCATCAATACCCTGATCGGCAGCGATCCGGTGCGGCCGTTCGGCGGCGCCGCATTCCACGATTGCACAGTGTGGTTGCAGCCGGCCTAACCCGCATAGGCTGCCCAGAAGAAGTACGCCGTCATGCCGACGCCATAGACGATGACCAGCCCGCGGATTACCGCCGTCGGGATGTGATAGGCAAGCCGCGCCGCGACATAGCCGCCGATCGTAACGCCCACCAGCGCCACCGAGCCTTCCACCCACGCAATCGCGCCATCGAACGCGAAGCGCACCACCGCGACAGCTGCGATCAGCGCGGAAATCCAGAGCTTCAGCCCGTTCATCGCGTGGATGTCGGTGAACCCGGCGAGCACGAACCAGGCGAGCAGCATGATGCCGAGCCCGGCGTTGAAGAATCCGCCATAGATGCAGATGGCGGCCAGCAGCGCGAAAAGGATTACGGCCCCCAGCAGCTTCCCGCCGCGTCCGGCGCGCCTGCCCAGCCAGGCGTTGACGCTGCCGCCGAAAGCGAAGCTCGCAACGGCAAAGGCCATCAGCCACGGCACCGCCAGCTCGAACTGGTCGTTCGAGACGCGCAGCAGCAGCTCCGCGCCCAGCCAGCCGAAGACGAGCGAGACCCCGGTATAGATCCAGAGCTTATCGCGATGCTTGAGAATGTCGCGGCGAAAGCCGTATGCGCCGCTCACATAGCCGGGCAGGGCGGCATAGGTGTTGGACGCATTGGCGATGATCGGCGGCAGCCCGGCCGCGAGCCACAGCGCCGGAAAGACGATGAAGGAGCCGCCGCCGGCGAGCGTGTTGAGCGCGCCCCCGACGAGGCCCGCGGCGAAAAGCAGAATCTCGGTGAACGGGCTCCCCATGGCGTCGCCAACCTAGGCGGCGCAGGGGGTGCGCGCCAATGCTTTCCGCTGATCCGGGCGATTAGCCGCGGTGATGCATTGACAAAGGCCCGCGTAGACCTCACATGAGATCGTGGCCGCTGACGCCTGCCGCTCGCCGGGGCGACCCGATGGTGAAGTCAGCCGCGCATCCCGCGCGCAGATGTCCAGATCCCTCACGCCGAGGCGGTTGATGGCAGCGCGAGCCCCATCCCAAGCACTCGCCACGGCACTGTGAGAGAGATCCGAATGCCCTTCGCACTTGATGTCCCCAGCATCGCTTCCCTCAAGGCGGAAGCCCGTGCGCTTCGCGAGGAGCGCGCCCGGGCCGGCTCGCCCTTGAGTCATGGCCAGGCCCTCGAGGCGGTGGCGCACCGTCACGGCTACCGCGACTGGAACACCGCCCGCGCAGCCCTCCCCGAGCGCATCGCGGCGCCCGTACAGGTCGGCAACCGCGTCGACGGCACCTATCTCGGCCAACCGTTCCGCGGCACCGTCATCGGCGTCATTCTGAAAGGCGAGACGTCCCCCTACGAGGTGACCATCCGCTTCGACGAGCCCGTCGACGTTGTGACCTCCGAACTGTTCTCGGCCTTCCGCCAGCGTGTCACCGCGACAGTCGATCTGCGCGGCGTTTCGCTGGCCCGGCTCGGCAATGGCCAGCCGCAGATGCAGTTCCGCAAAATCTGACTAGTGGCGGGCTCCGGCCCGCCAAGCCTTGCCCACCGGCGCGGTTGGCCTCGCCGGCATAGGCGGCTACAACCACTGCGCCATCCCGCCGGATTTCCAGATGACCGCCACCCAGACGACGCCGATCGAGCTCTACAACAACGCGACACCGAACGGGCGCAAGATCACCATCATGCTCGAGGAGCTCGGTGTCCCCTACGTGATCCACTACATCTGGTTTTCGAAGCGGATGCAGCACACGCCGGAGTTCACGAAGATTTCGCCGAACAACAAGATCCCGGCGATCGTCGATCCCGAGGGGCCGGGGGGCGAGCCGATCTCCATCTTCGAATCCGGCGCGATCCTCAAGTACCTGGCGGAGAAGTTCGGCAGGCTCTACCCCGACGATTGGCGCGCCCGTGTCAGGGTCGACGAGTGGCTGTTCTGGCAGGTCGGTGGTTTCGGGCCCTTCCTCGGACAGGCGCACCACTTCATTCACGACGCGCCGGAGAAGCTCCCCTATGCCATCAAGCGCTACAAGGACGAAGCGGCCCGGCTCTACACCGTGCTGAACCGGCAACTGGAAGGCCGGGAATTCGTTGCCGGTGACTATTCGATTGCCGACATCGCCATATTCGGCTGGGCGCACCGGCACTGGCGCCACGAAATCAGGCTGCCCGACTATCCGAACGTCGATCGCTGGTTCCAGGCGATGCTTGCCCGTCCCGCGGTACAGCGAGGGCTGGAGGCCGCGAAGGAGCCGAAGGACCAGGCCGTTGAGCCAGCGACCTGAGGCGCCTCAGTCGGCGGTGCCGATGCGCCGCCACACCTGTTCCTGGCAGAGGACCATCATGGCGCAGCCCTTGAGCTTGATGACGTCGGGCCCGACGACCTCGATGAACCCGGCATAGGTATTGCCGTCCTCGGGGCTGTAGATCTCGCCCTCGTAGTGTCCCGGCTCGGCGGCGGCGCGCAGGGTCAGGATGCGCAGGCCGTGGATCGGCCGGTCGCGCAGCGCCGGATCTTTGTTGTTGTAATCGGTGTAGTTGGTCACGGCGTCGACGCCGTCGCCGTACTTGGCCCGGATTTCGTCGGTGATGACGATGCGGCTGATGTAGCCGCAAAAGCCCTCGACGCAGGAGGAGATTGTCATCTCCGACTGGGAGGGCGTCAGCCACACGCCCTCGATGCCCGGCGCGCTTTGCCCGAGCGAAGGAGCCGCGAGCAAGGCGGCCGAGAAGCCGCCGATCAGCGCACGAATGGAAGACGATGCGTTAGTCATGGACCACTCTCCGCCAAAGTCGCCCAGCGATCCGATGCGCAAGCTTTGCAGGCAATGGAGCAGAACTGCTTACGCAAATCGGATCGATTACAGTCAAACTATAGCGCTCGACCGTCGCCGCGGCAATTGATCCGTCCAGTGAAGCGAACGCGTTGCCCGGCCGGGGAAAGGGCGGCCGGCGCCGTTCCGATCGTGGCGGCAGAAAGGCCTTGAACCAGTCAGGCGCGGCAGTTATGTCCCGCGGCGGAGAGGTGGCCGAGTGGTCGAAGGCACACCCCTGCTAAGGGTGCAGACGGTCAAAAGCTGTCTCGAGGGTTCGAATCCCTTCCTCTCCGCCATTCCCCTTCGTGATCTCGCCGCTCGGCGGACACCGAGCCCGACAGCCATTGCGCGTTCTAGTCGCCCAGGGGCTCGAGAACCTTGCCCTTGCGGTGGCTGAGGACCGTGTACTTGATCCGGCGCAGGGTTTCGCGCGCGGAGGGATCGAGCCGGTAGCCGACTGCGGTCGAGAGCAGGTCGATAATCAGGAGGAAGGCATATCGAGAAGCCGTCGGCTTCAGCGGGTCCGGGTATTCCGGGATATCGACCGTGAGCTTGACGTCGCAGACGGCAGCGAGGTCGGAGTCGGGTGCCGTGATGCCGATGGTCCTCGCGCGGTAGTGTCGCGCGAGCTCCACGACCTCGACCGCCTCGCGGGTGCGCCCGGTACCCGAGATGGCGATGACGAGATCGTTCGGCTTGAGGGTCGCCGCGGTCATCTTGAGCACATAGGGATCGTCATGGGCGTGGACGACGACGCCATAACGGAACAGGCGGTTCTGCGTCTCGTGGGCGAGCGACGTGGAGCTGCCGCCAAACCCGAAGACCACGACCTGGTGTGCGCTTGCGACGAGTTCGGCGGCCTCGAGGATGCTGGCGGGAGAGACGCTGCGTTCGACGGCCGCGATGGCGTTGCGGGCCTCGCCGACGACAACGCTCCATAGGGGAGAGCCGTCGGTAGTGGCGGGAGTCGGTTCGCCCGGAGCAAGGTAAAGCCGGCCGACGACGACCGATTGTGCGAGCTTGAGCTTGAAGTCCCGCACGCCGTCGCAGCCGATGGCGCGGCAGAAGCGCGTGACCGTCGGTTCGCTGGCTTGCGCGCGCCGGGCGATCTCGGCATTCGAGGCATCGACCGCAAAGGTGACGTTGTCGAGGACGACATCGGCGACCCGCCGCTCCGCCGGCCGGAGTTCCCCGTACGAGTCCTTGATGATCGAAAGGATGTCGGGGATCGGCTTCGAGTAAGCTTCGCCTGCCTGATCGCTAAGTGACGCGCGCATGACCACCCTTTGCCCAGATGAGGTTCGACCTGCCTATAGCATTGCCGGCTGCAACATTGTTGCCTCTGGACGCAGACGATCACACCTTTGCCCGACCCGTTCATCGTAGCACGATGTAGGAAAGTCACACAACTCTCGTGCGACCGGATGCCGGAAAACTGGTTCATTTCCGACATAGGCTGCGTGCGCCATCTCCCCGCTTGACATCGTAGGTAAGTCACTTACACACTTCCGGCCTGACCGGCGGGGTGCCGGCAGGTCATTGAAGGAAGGCGTAGGCCGGGGAGGCGATGTCTGTGGCTGGCAGGCCGAAGTTGAGCGTCAGGGGGGCGACCAAGGTCTACCACACCCGGTCCGGGGACCTTCTCGCCATCGACCGGTGCTCGCTCGACATCGCCGCCGGGCGCATCGTTTCCATCGTCGGCCCGTCGGGTTGCGGCAAGACGACTCTCCTGTGGTCCATGTCGGGGCTACATCGGCTGAGCAGCGGCGAGGTGCTGCTCGACGGCACGCCGGTCGTCGGTCCCAATCCCGAGATCGGCATGGTGTTCCAGGATGCCAACCTGCTGCCCTGGCGCAACCTCGACGCCAACATCAACTTCCCC
>CAYRNE010000209.1:0-5681 GCA_964425245.1 uncultured Devosia sp. | reverse complement strand
AGGTCGCCGCTCAAGGCTGCTCCCGCCGGGGCGCCTGCCGCCGGCGTGGCGCTGGCCGCCGGCATGACCAGGCAGCAGGTCCTCGCGCTGTTCGAGGAAGGCAGCTACGAGGCCGTCCCCAACGACGGCATGCGCAAGGTCATCGCGGCGCGGCTCACCGAGGCCAAGCAGACGATCCCGCACTTCTACCTGACCCTCGATTGCAGGATCGACGCGATGATGCAGGCGCGCGAGGAGATCAACGCGCGGGCGCCCAAGGACAAGGACGGGAAACCAGCCTACAAGCTTTCGGTAAACGACTTCATCATGAAGGCCTGGGCAGCGGCGCTGCAGCAAGTGCCGCAGGCAAACGCCACCTGGGCCGTGGATTCAATCCTCTACCACAAGCACTCGGATATCGCGGTCGCCGTCGCGGTACCCGGCGGGCTGTTCACGCCGGTCGTCCACAATTGCGAACAGAAGTCGCTGCGCCAGATTTCGGAAGAGGTGAAGGACCTCGCGTCCCGCGCCCGGTCGAAGAAGCTTGCGCCGCACGAGTACCAGGGCGGTTCTTCCTCGGTCTCCAATCTCGGCATGTACGGCATCAGGGAGTTCGCCGCGGTCATCAATCCGCCGCATGGCACGATTCTCGCCGTCGGCGTCGGCGAGGAGCGGGTCTACGTCGACAGCGGCGAGATCAGGACCGGCCAGTTCATGACCGTGACCTGCGCCTGCGATCACCGCGCGGTCGACGGGGCACTCGGCGCCGAGCTGCTAGCCGCGTTCAAGGCGCTCATCGAAACCCCCGTAATGATGCTGGCTTAAGCAGGAGCGCTGCCGATGAAAACCATCCTTGCCTATGGCGACAGCCTCACTTACGGCGCGAGCCCGATAAAGAACGGGCCTCGCCATGCCTACGAGGACCGGTGGCCGACGGCGCTCGAGCGCTCTCTTGGCGGTGTGGCGCGGGTGATCGCCGAGGGGCTCGGCGGACGCACCACCGCGCACGACGACTGGTTCGCCAACGCCGACCGGAACGGCGCGCGCATCCTGCCGACCCTGCTCGAATCCCATTCGCCGCTCGACCTCGTGATCATCATGCTGGGGACGAACGATCTGAAGCCGCATCTCGGCCGGACCGCGAGCGAGGCCGGTCGCGGGATGGGGCGGCTGGTGCAGATCATCCGCGGTCACCATGCCGGCAAGCGCGAGCCGGAGCCCGGGATCATCCTCGTGGCACCGCCCGTCCTTACCGATACCGATAATCTCGACATGAAGAACCACTTCGGGGGCGACCTCGGCTACGTCGAGCAATCCAGGTTGTTCGCCGCCGAGTACAGCAAGCGCGCCGAGGAGCATGGGGTGCATTTCTTCGATGCGGCCAGCGTCGCCACGACCGACTCCCGCGACGGCATCCACCTCGATGCCGCCAACACCCGCGCCATCGGCGAGGGGCTGGCGTCACTCGTCAAGCAGGTGCTGGGGGTATAGCGATGGGCAAGTCGCCCGCAACGAATGCGCTTCTCCGCGGTCCGGTGGGCGGCGTCGACCCAGCCACTTACGAGCTCATCGCGATCGTTGTCGGATCGGGATCTGAGCGGTGAACGAAGCCGCTGCCGCGCCAATTCCCCCGGCCGCACCGGCACAGCCGGCAAAGCGCGGGCTCGGCATGCGCACGTACGTCCTCGCCGGGTGCAGCGTCGGCGGCGCTCTTTGCGCAACTCTCGCGGCCAACACCGATATCAACTATGTCTTCGCCATTGCCTCCGCGGTATTCGGCGGCCTGGTCGTGCTGCTGACGGCGACGCCTCCTGCCGCGCCGGCCCCCGCTTTGCCCAGCGTTGCAGCGCCCGCGGCCACGGCCGCTTCTCCCAGCGCGAGTCCGGTTGCCGCGCTCGCCGGCGAGGCCGTGCCGCCGGCCGGCACCAGCAGCGTCGTGATCGGCATTACTGCGGGAATCCTCAGCTTCATCATGAACCAGATCGCACAGGTCGCGGTCGGCTACGGCACGTTCAGCATCGTGGGCGCCGAACTCACCGCCGACGAGATGATTTACGTTACCGGCATCATCGGGCTGGTGGTCGTCGCCGTTAAAACGCCCTTCGACCTGCTCGTCGGAGCGTTTCACCTGTCCCGGGCGCGGAACGTCTTCGCGGCGCTCGGGCTTTTCGTTGTGACCTATCTCTTCTGTTATTTCATCGAGCAGACCATCAGCGCGACGATGGGTGCTTCCGGCCTCTTCAACGTCATTTCCGCCTACGGTGCCGAAGCTCTGCTCTGGGGGCTGTTCTACGTGATCGTCGTGCCGACCGCCGCACAGGCTATCGGTGCGCTTGGCGTCCGGCTCTCCGCGTTCGTCATGCGCCGAGCCGGCTGACACCAGTAATCGAGGACCAGATCGATGGCCGATTCATACGACCTCATCGTGATCGGAGCCGGGCCGGGCGGATACATCGCCGCGATCCGCGCCGCCCAGCTCGGGCTCAAGGCTGCGATCGTCGAACGCGAGCACATGGCCGGCATCTGTTCCAACTGGGGGTGCATCCCGACCAAGGCCTTGCTGCGCTCCGCCGAAATTTACGGCCACATGACGCACGCGAAGGACTACGGGCTGAGCGCCGACAAGTTCGGCTTCGACATCGGCGGCATCGTCAATCGCTCACGCCAGATCGCCGCCCAGATGAACAACGGCGTCCAGTTCCTCATGAAGAAGAACAAGGTCGACATCATCTGGGGCGAAGCAACGATCACCGCCCCCGGCGAGATCAAGGTCGGAAAGCCAAGCAAGCCGCCGGTCGAGCCGATGGGGCCGGTGCCCAAGAACCCGCTGGGCGAAGGCACCTACAAGGCCAAGGACATCATCATCGCGACCGGCGCCCGGCCGCGCGTACTGCCCGGCATCGAGCCCGACGGCGATCGCATCTGGACCTACTTCGAGGCCATGAAGCCGGCGAGCTTCCCGAAATCGCTCCTCGTCATGGGGTCCGGGGCCATCGGCATGGAATTTGCCTCGTTCTACCGCTCGCTCGGCGCGGAAGTGACGATCGTCGAGCTGCTGCCGCAGATCCTGCCGGTCGAGGATGCCGAGATCGCGGCGCATGTCCGCAAGCGGTTCGAGAAGCGCGGCATCAGGATACTGACCGATGCCAAGGTGACGAAGGTCGAGAAATCGAAGTCGGGCATCACCGCGCAGGTCGAGCTCAAGGATGGCAAGACCGAGAAACTCTCCGCAGAGCGCCTCATCTCGGCCGTTGGCGTCCAGTGCAACGTCGAGAACCTCGGGCTCGAAAAGCTCGGCGTCACTCTCGAGCGCGGCGCCATTGCCATCGACCCCTACGGCCGCACCAACGTCAAGGGCATCTGGGCCATCGGCGATGTCGCCGGGCCGCCCATGCTGGCCCACAAGGCCGAGCACGAGGCCGTCGTCACGGTCGAGACTATTGCAGGAAAGCATGCCCATCCCCTCGACAAGCTCCGCGTTCCGGGTTGCACCTACTGCGAGCCGCAGGTTGCAAGCGTCGGCATGACGGAAGCAAAGGCGAAGGAGGCCGGACGCGAGATCAAGGTCGGCCGCTTCCCGTTCGTCGGCAACGGCAAGGCCATCGCTCTCGGCGAGCCGGAGGGGCTGGCCAAGACGATCTTCGATGCGGCGACTGGGGAGTTGCTCGGCGCGCACCTGGTCGGGGCGGAGGTGACGGAACTCATTCAGGGTTTCGTGATCGCCATGAACACGGAGACGACGGAAGAAGAGCTGTTCCACACCATCTTCCCGCATCCGACGCTCTCCGAGACCATGAAGGAAAGCGTACTCGATGCCTTCGGTCGGGCGCTCAACATCTGACGGAGCAGAAGTTGGTTCGAGCAATTCAGGTCGGGCTTGGCCGCTGGGGCTTCAACTGGAGCCGCGAGGTGATCCCTCACGTGCCCTCGGTCGAGATGGTTGGTTATGTCGACACGGCGTCGGCCGCAGTCGAGAACCTCCAGAAGCAGTGCAGGGTCGCGCCCGAGCTCTGCTTTCCGGGCCTTGCCGACGCGGTCCGCGCCACGGAGGCCGATCTCGTCATCGCTACCCTCCGGACCGACGCACACTATCCGGTGGTCAAGCAGGCACTGGAGCTCGGCCTCAATGTGATCGTCGAGAAGCCGTTCGCCGCGTCCATGCCGCAGGCGAAGGAGCTCGTGGCCCTCGCCGAAGCGCAGAACCGTCTGCTGATGGTCAGCCAGAACTACCGCTTTCATCCGGCCCCCATTGCAGCGGCCGAGCTCGTGGGATCGCAGAAATACGGGCCCGTCGAGATGGTCAGCCTCGATTTCCGCCGACACGCCCCCAGCCAGGGCCACAACTACATGGAAATGCCGGATCCGCTGCTGGCCGACATGTCGATCCACCATTTCGACCTCATGCGCATGGTGCTCGACGACAATCCCCGACGGGTTTCCGCGCGCACCTGGAATCCGCCCGGCAGTCCCTTCGCCAATCATCCGATCGGCGTCGCGACCATCGAGTTCGAGCGCGGGACGATGGTCAGCTACCGCGGCTCGTGGATCAGCCAGGGGCCGACCACGCCGTGGGCGGGGGAATGGGCAATTGATTGTACGGGGGCGCAGATCTGGTGGACCTCGCGCGATCACATCGCAGCCAGGCACGGCCCGGACCGGCTTGTTGTGAAAACCCCGACCGGGAACGAGGAGGTGAAGCTGACCCCGCCTGAATTCCTCGATCGGCGGGGAACGCTGCACGCCGTCGCCAGCGCTATCGAGACCGGCACGCTGCCGCCACGCTTCAGTTCCGGCGCGGACAACCTTTACAGCCTCGCGCTGACCATTGCGGCGATCGCCTCGGCAAACCGCGATGGCGCCTGGGTCGAAATCGAGGAAATCATGGCCTGAACCGGCCGCATGGCTCCGTTCCTTGAAGCCGCGGCCGCGCGACGCGATATGCGTCTGAGGGAAATGGGGGTAAACGAGATGAACCTACCGCAGCGCAACGAAACCGGAGGGGCTTTCACGATGGGCGGCCTGGACACACGTGCGATTCTGATATTCCTCGGCATCGGCCTCGTCGCCGGCTTCCTCGCCGGCCTAGTCGTCGGCGGGGGCAATATTCTGCTCTATCTCGTCTGGGGCGTGATCGGCTCCTTTGTCGGTGGCTTCCTGTTCGCCCAGCTCAAGATCGACCTCAAGCTCAACCCCATCGTGACGCAGATCATCACCTCGACGGTGGGTGCGATCATCGTGGTCCTCGTGGCGCGCCTCATCGGCGGCTAAGGAGTCTTATTCTTGGTCACCCTGATCGACAGGTCGGACACCCGTCCGCGGCATCCCGAAAAGGCTCACCGGCCCGACAACGAGGTGCTGCGCAAGCCGGACTGGATACGGGTGAAGGCGCCGGGCTCCGCCGTTTACCGCGAGACGCAGCAGATCGTGCGCGAGAACAATCTCGTCACGGTCTGCGAGGAGGCGGGGTGCCCGAACATCGGCGAGTGCTGGAGCAAGAAGCACGCGACGATGATGATCATGGGCGAAATCTGCACGCGGGCCTGTGCCTTCTGCAACGTCCGCACCGGACTTCCAACGCCGCTCGATCCGCTGGAGCCCGAACACGTCGCCAACGCGGTCGAAAAGCTGGGGCTTGCGCATGTGGTGATCACGTCGGTGGACCGCGACGACCTGTCCGACGGCGGCGCCGGGCACTTTGCGCA
>CAYRNE010000208.1:0-5697 GCA_964425245.1 uncultured Devosia sp. | reverse complement strand
GGTGCCGACGTTAAGAAGCCCGATCGTGGGCGCCTCCTGGTCGAAGAGCGCCCGCGCGAGCGCCGCTCCGAGGATCGAGAAGTCGACGAGCTGTTTCGCGTCCCCGCCCACCGTCGCCCCCACGTCGAGCACGATGATGTCGGTCCGCAGCGTCGGCCAGAGAGCGGCGATGGCCGGGCGCGAAATACCCTCCATCGGCCTCAGGCAGAATGTTGCCATGGCCATCAGGGCGCCGGTATTGCCGCCGGAAACCACCACGTCCGCCTCGCCGTTGCGCACCGATTCGAGCGCCGCCCACATTGAGGAATTGCCCCGCCCCTTGCGCAGCGCGGCCGAAGGCTTGTCGTCCATGGTGATGACGTTCTCGGAATGGACGATGCGGGAGACGGCCTTGAGCCGGGGAAATTCGTCGAGAATGGGGGCGAGCTCCGGCTCCCGGCCGTGGAAGATGAAGCTCGTGTTGCGGCGCTCGCGCAGCTCCAGATCGGCACCGTGAATCGCGACGCGCGGCCCCTTGTCGCCGCCCATGGCGTCCACCGAAATGCGAATAGTGTCGGTCATTTGAGCCGGATCGTACCGCCGCTGGCTCTGCCTGATATATGCAAGATAGCCATTCGACCGACCCGCGCAAGCCTTGCGCCGTCAGCCGTCCTTCTGGTCCTTGGCGAGCGACCTGAGGCCGGCAAACGGCGAAGCCTCGTCGCGCTCGCCATCTTCAATGCCCAGATCCTCGATTGTTTCCCCCGCGAGCCGCGGATAGGGATCGACGGCGAGCGCCAGGGTTTCGACGATGAGGTCGGAAAGGTCGGCCTCCTGGCCCTCAAAATGGTCGGGCACCTCTTCGCCTTCAAGATCGACGAAGATTTCCGCGCCGGCAGGACCGGCGTAGTCCTTCTCGCCCCCCGGCAGGAACACCCGGTCGATCTCCTCGGAGATTTCCTGCGTCACGGGTTCGAGCGAGATGACGCTCGGCTGGACGACGACCGCCTCGAGCCGGCCCTTGACGCGGAAGCCGCCCCGGAACCGGTCGGCATGGAGCCGCACCGCGAGCTTCTCGACGGCGCTGACGGCGAGTTGCGCGGCCACGGCGCCGCGCTCGTCCTCGCTTGCATCGACGGCAAGCTCGCGCCCTTCGGTGGGCATCGAATCGATGCGGATGGCGGCATCCGCCAGCCTGATGCGGCCCTCGCCGGTCACGCCGCCGCCCCCTCGGCCATGCGGCCGGAGAGAATGTCCGCGACCGGCACTCGGGCAAGCCGCTCCGCCTCATCGAGGAGATAGCCGGCGAGCGAAGCGCCATCGAGCGGCAGATCGCCCGAGGCAACGTTGCGCACGATCACGGCCTCGATCGCCTCGCGGCTGCCCCCATCGAGCGCCTCCGAGAGACTCGCGAGCAGCCCGTAAAAGAGGTTGCCCATCTGCTTGATTTTCCGGGGCACGCCGAGGTCGGTGACGCCCATCTCGCGGAGCGAGCGGTCCATGTCGCGGAAGAAGAGATCGAACACGGCCTGGCTGAATTCCTGCGCCGCATCGCCCTCGGCCTTGAGTCGCCGGAACAGCAGGACAAGGTGCAGGCAGATCATGTCGAACCGGCCGGTCACCGTGTCGGGAACGCCCCACTCGGCGTAAAAGACTGCTCGCCGGGATTGCGCCACAATGGCGCGATAGACGGCAAAAACGGCGTCCGATGCAGTGTTTTTGCGGAAGAGCCTGAGGATCATGCCGTGCCGGTCCAGCGTGGTCGGGGGATCGCGAGGCGGGCCTCATGCGGGGGAAAGCGGCGATTGCATGCGCCTTGCCTTGTCCCGCAATTGGCAGCTAAACAGACCCGCAGCGCCGCCGCGGCGTATTAGTCGAGAGCCATCGGGAAAGTCAAATCCATGCACCCCAACGTCCGCCGCCGACTGCTCCCGATGTTCGCCGCCCTGAGCCTCGTACCAGCGCTCGCCGCCTGCACCGGATCCGGCCTTGCCCTCACCACCAAGCGCGTCGAGGGCTACGTGCTGAGCGAGGACCAGCTGGCGCAGATCAGGCCGGGCCAGAGCCAGGACCTCGTGACCATCGTCCTCGGCTCGCCGCAGACGACGAACAGCTTCGGCGAAGAGACCGCGTTCTATTACGTCCAGACCAAGAAAGAGCAGACGGCCTTCGGTCTCGAGACCGCCAAGGACCGCACCGTGCTCGCGGTCTATTTCGACAAGAACAAGCGCGTGAAGGACAAGGCCATCTACGGGACCGAGGCCGGCCGCATCTTCACGATCGAGAGCCGCAAGACGCCCTCCTTCGGCGAAGACCGGACCTTCATCGAGTCGATCCTCTCCTCGTTCTGACCGCAGGGCCCCGGCGCTACTCCGCCGGCGCCGGTTTCCGCCGTCCCGACACGCTGCCCCAGCCGATGAGCAGGATCGCCGCGGCCGCGACTGGGATCGCCAGCACGTTGATCGACTGCCAGCCGATGAGCTGCAGCAGGAGGCCCGAGGCGATCGACGCGACCGCCATCGACCCGAACACCACCTGCTCGTTCAAACCCTGGACGCGCGCCGCCTCCTCCGGCCGGTAGGCCGTCGAGAGCATCGCCGTCGAGGCGATGAAGCCGAAGTTCCAGCCGACTCCCAGGAGCACCAGCGCCACCGAGAAGTGCAGCACGCTGATGCCCATGAGATTCACGACCGCCGCGCCGATGATGAGCAGCAGCCCGATGGCCGCGGTCAGATGCGCGCCGATGCGCTTGATGATGGTGCCGGTGATGAAGCTCGGCGCGAACATCGCAACGATGTGCCACTGGATGGCGAAGGCGGCTTCGCTGGCGCTGTGGCCGCAGACATAGACCATTGCCAGCGGCGCCGCGACCATCACGAGGACCATGAGCGCGTAACTCGTCGCGGCCCCCAGCATGGGGATCAGCACGTCGGCGCTCCGCAGCAATTGCCTGAGCGGCCGTCCCGCCTTGCGCTTCTCGGGATCCTTCACCGTGGGCGCGAGCCGCGTGAGGAGCAGGATGCCGATCGCGAGGATCGCCAGTCCGGCCATCACGAGATAGGTCGCGGCGAACGTCGCGCCCGGGATCCAGTCCTTCGAGATCGCCGCGAGCGGGGGCCCGATGAACCCGGCGGCGACGCCTCCGAACAGCACCCAGGAGATCGCCCGCGACTTCAGCCCGGCGGGCACGCTGTCGGCAGCCGCGAAGCGATATTGCTGCGCAAAGGCCGCGGACGCTCCGAAGACGGCCAGCGCGGCACAGAACAGCCAGAAATTCCCGAGCCACGCCGCGAGGGATGCGACGAGCGCAGCCGGCACCGAGACCGCGGCTCCGAAGACGAAGCCCTGCTTGCGGCCCCAGCCATGGATCAGCCACGCCGCAGGTCCGGTGGCGAGCGCCGTGCCGATGATCATCAGCGTGACCGGCAGCGTCGCAAGGCTCTGGTCGGGCGCCATCGAAGCCGCGGTAAGGGCCGCGACCGAGATGAGGATCGCCTGCCCTGCCCCGGCCAGCGCCTGCGTCGCGGAGAGGAGCGCGATGTTCCGGAACGGCGATCCGGTCGGCGGCTCGGCCATGCAATCACTCCGTCCCGGCGGGTGGCACGGCCTCAGGATTTGCCTGTCGGGCGATGGCGTCAAGCACGCCGTGCACCATCGCAGGGGCGTCGTCCTCGTAGAAGGCGCGGGCGATGTCCACGTATTCGGCGATCACGACGCCCGCGGGGATGTCCCGGCGCCGCAGCAGTTCGAAAGCGGCGGCGCGGAGGATGGCGCGCAGCGTGGCATCGAGCCGGGAGATCGGCCAGTCGCGTGCCAGCGCCTTGTCGATAGAAGGATCGATGTCCAGCTGCCCCCTGATGACGCCGCGCACGATCTGGCGGAAGAAATCGGCGTCCGCCGGCAGGTATTGCTCGCCCTCGATCTCGCGGCCGAGGTGAAATGCGCTGAACTGGGCGAGCGTATCCTCGAGCGTTTGCCGCCCCACGTCCATCTGGTACAGCGCCTGCACGGCCGCAAGCCGCGCCGCGCCGCGCTGGTTGGCGGGGCGGTCGGCACCCCCCGACCTCTGCTTTTCGACCTTGGACATGTGGCAAACTCGGCCGCTCCGGGCTCAACGGCTTAATCGCCCCGTGGGCTCCCCGCAACTGATACTCGGCGCGAATTGACGCGGGAGGCGCTCAGAACTCGGGCTCGAACGTGCGCAGGACATCCTCGCCGAGCGGCTGCCGGCTCTTTTCGATGAGGCCGACCGCGCGCAGCCGGCCCTCGATGCCGCCGAGCAGCGTTGCTGGCAGCCCGTCCTTGCCGATCTCGCTCCGGCACTCGACGAGGTGCAGCCGGTCGACGAGTTCGGCGGTCAGCATCGCCTCGGTGAGCCGCGCGCCCCCTTCGACGAGAAGCGACGAGATGTTCCGTTCGGCCAGCATCGCCAGCGCGGGGCGCAGCTCCGGACGGCCGTTGCGGCCGCGAACCTGAACCACCTCGACGAACGACGGCACCGTCACATCGCGTCCCTCGGCGACGATGAGAAAGGTCGGGTGGCCGGAAACCCAGCCCGTGATGTTGAGCCTTTCCGGCAGCGCCCTCGTGCCGACGAGAACGATACGGGCGAAAGGCCGGTCCTCGAAGCCTTCGAGCCCGGCGTCGAGCCGCGGATCGTCGAGCGCGGCGGTATGCGCCCCGATCATCACCCCATCCGAGAGGGCGCGCTGCACGAACGACCAGCGCGCGGCCACGTCGCCCATGACCGTCACCGGACTCCCGTCCTTGCGGGCGATCATGCCGTCACGCGAGACCGCGAGGCGCAGCGTAACGAAGGGGCGGCCGCGCTCGACCCGCCGGCTGAAGGGCTCGAGCAGCCCGGCCGACCCGGCGTGCTCGACGACATCGACCTCGATCCCCGCCTCGCGCAGGGTCTCGACCGAGGCCCCGCGCAACCCGGGGTCGGGATGCTCCGCGCCGATCACCACCCGGGCGATGCCCGCCGCGGTGACGAGTACCGGCTCGGGCTCGAGCGTCGTGATGAGAGTCCGGCCGAAGGCGGCGCTGCCCGCCTGCTCGAGTGCCGCCGCTTCGGCGCCCGCCACCGCACTCGAGACGGCGCGGCCGACGACCAGTCCCTCGAGCTCGTTGACCACCAGCGCCGCCGCGAGCGGCCTGCCGCCGGTGGTACCCTGGTACGGCCGGGCAAAGCGCACCGCGGCGTCCAGCCAACGCCTGTCCCCGGGCGCAGGCGGCCCGCTCAATCGTCCCCGCTCATGCCTGTGCCCCGGTCGCCGAGCTCGGCGAGAAAGGAGCGGAAATCGTCGGCCGCCGAGAAGTTCCGGTAGACGGAAGCGAAGCGCACGAACGCAACGTCATCGAGGTTCTTGAGCCCCTCCATCACGAACTGCCCGATCTGCTCGGACGTGATTTCCGATTCGCCCAGGCTTTCGAGCTGGCGCACGACACCCGAGATCATGCGCTCGACGCGTTCGGGCGCGACGTCACGCTTGCGCAGCGCCGTCATTACCGAGCGTGCGAGCTTGTCGCGGTCGAAGGGAACCTTGCGGCCCGACTTCTTGACCACCATCAGCTCGCGCAGCTGCACGCGCTCGAATGTGGTGAAGCGCCCGCCGCAGGCATTGCAGATGCGCCGGCGGCGGATGGCGCTCGCGTCATCCGTCGGACGGCTGTCCTTGACCTGCGTGTCGTCGTTTCCGCAGTAGGGGCAGCGCA
>CAYRNE010000207.1:0-5711 GCA_964425245.1 uncultured Devosia sp. | reverse complement strand
CTGGCCGAGGGCAAGGATTTCGTCGATGCACTGGCCGCGGGCTTCCCGGCGGGGACGGTGTCGGGAGCACCCAAGGTCCGCGCCATGGAGATCATCGACGAACTGGAGAAGGAACGGCGCGGCATTTACGGCGGCTGCGTCGGCTATTTCGGCGCCGACGGCTCGATGGACACCTGCATCGTGCTCCGCACCGCAATCGTCGCCAACGGCAAGATCTACGTGCAGGCCGGCGCCGGGATCGTCGCGGACAGCCAGCCGAAGCTCGAACAGCTCGAATGCGAGAACAAGGCCCGCGCGCTTTTCAGCGCCGCGGAAGAGGCGCTGCGCTACGCGGGAGAAGCCCGGGTGGGGCAATAATCTCGGTGGCGCGCATAGTCGGCAGTAGCCCTCATGGTGAGCTGTCGAACTACGACGGCGTGTCTCGGTTCTTCGCGACTTCGAACGTGCCAGTATGGCAAGCCCCCGCCAATCCTGTTCGAATCTGCGCCTCTTTCTTGGCACGCGACCAGACGTGGAGTCGTCGGTCATGGAGTTCCCGGCCCTCGTGGTTCCGACGGCTCACCATCAGGGCCTCAGAAGCGCTTGATCAAACCGCAGCCAAGAGGCTCCCTCTGGCCTTGCGCGCCACTCTCGTGGCATTTAGGGCCAATCGAGGGGAAGAATGATGCGTCTGCTCGTCATCGATAATTACGACAGCTTCACCTACAACCTCGTCCACTTCCTGGGCGAGCTGGGGGCGGAGCCTTCCGTCTTCCGCAACGACCGGATCACCCTCGACGAGATCGAGGCGATGGCGCCCGAAGGGATCGTTCTGTCGCCCGGCCCCTGCACGCCGAACGAAGCGGGCATCTGCCTGTCGCTGATCGAGCGCTTCGCTCCGACGACGCCCATCCTCGGGGTCTGCCTCGGGCACCAGGCGATCGGCCAGGCCATGGGCGGCGAGGTCGTGCGCGCGCCGGAGCTGATGCACGGCAAGACGAGCCGCATCCATCACAAGGGCAAGGGGCTGTTCCGCGGCCTCAACTCCGGGTTCGAGGCGACACGCTATCACTCGCTGACCGTGAGACCCGAGACGCTGCCGGAGGTGCTCGAAACGACGGCGACCACCGACGACGGGATCATCATGGGTCTGCAGCACCGCCGCTATCCGCTGCATGGCGTGCAGTTCCACCCCGAAAGCATCGCCTCGGAGAACGGCCACGCCCTGCTCCAGAACTTTCTCAACATCACCCGCGACCACAACCTCGGGAAAGCAGCCTGATGGACATCAAGGGGGCACTCGGGCGCATCGCCGCCGGACACGACCTGACCGGCGAGGAGATGCGCGCGGTCATGAACATCATCATGAGCGGCGAAGCGACGCCGGCCCAGATCGGCGCCTTCCTCATCGGCATGCGGGTCAAGGGCGAGACGGTCGGCGAGATTGCCGCCGCGGTTTCGATCCTGCGCGAGAAGATGGTCCCGGTCGAGGCGCCGGAGGATGCCATCGACATCGTCGGCACGGGCGGCGACGGCGCGCATACGCTGAACATCTCGACGGCTTCCGCGCTTGTCGTCGCTGCGGCAGGCGTACCGGTCGCCAAACACGGCAACCGCGCGCTCTCCAGCAAGTCGGGAGCCGCCGAGTGCCTGCAGCAGCTTGGGGTCAAACTGGATGTCTCGCCCGAAGCGATCTCGCGCTGCATTGCGGAAGCGGGAATCGGCTTCATGTTCGCGCCCGCGCATCACCCGGCGATGAAGCATGTGGGCCCCGTCCGCATGGAGCTCGGAACGCGCACCATGTTCAACCTGCTCGGCCCGCAGTCGAATCCAGCCGGCGTGCGCCGCTACATGCTCGGGGTTTTCGACAAGGAGTGGGTCGAACCGATCGCGGCGGCGCTACTCGCCAACCGCGCGACCTCCGCATGGGTGGTCCATGGCCACGGCGGGATCGACGAACTCTCGACCACCGGACCGAGCTTCGTTGCCTCGATCAAGGGCGGAAACCTCACGAGCTTCGAGATCAACCCCGAGGACGCCGGCCTGCCCCGGGCGAGCCTCGAGGACATCAGAGGCGGCGATCCCGCCCATAATGCAGACCGGCTGAAGGGACTGCTGGCGGGTGAGAAATCGCCCTACCGGGATATCGTGCTACTGAATGCGGGCGCCGCCCTCGTCGTCGCCGGGCGCGCCGATACGCTGAAGCTCGGAGCGCAGATCGCGGCCGAGCAGATCGATTCCGGCCGCGCAAAGGCAACGCTCGACAGGCTCGTGGCGGTGTCCAACGCATGAGCGACATTCTCACCCGCATCGCCGAATACAAGCGCGCCGAAATCGCCGCGGCCAAGGCGCGCAAGCCATGGAACGAGGTCGTCGCCGAGGCGCACGACGCGCCGCCGGTGCGCCGGTTTCTGTCGGCGCTCGGGGCGAGGCGCGCGGCGGGCGAGTTCGCGCTGATCGCGGAGGTGAAGAAAGCGAGCCCCTCGAAGGGCCTGATCCGCCCGGACTTCGATCCGGCGGGGATCGCGCGGGCCTACGAGATGGGCGGCGCCGCCTGCCTCTCCGTGCTGACGGACGGGCCGAGCTTCCAGGGTTCGCCGCGTTACCTGATCGAGGCCCGCAACGCGACGAACCTGCCGGTGCTGCGCAAGGATTTCATGTTCGAAACCTACCAGGTGGCGGAGGCGCGATCGTGGGGCGCGGACTGCATCCTGATCATCCTCGCCGCCGTCAACGACGATGCCGCGCGATATCTGCTCGACGCGGCCGCCGAGTGGCGCATGGACGCTCTTGTCGAGGTGCACGATCAGGTGGAGCTCGACCGCGCGCTGGCGCTCGGGGCTGAGCTCATCGGGATCAACAACCGCAATCTTCGCACATTCGAGACCACGCTTCAGACCTCGCTCGACCTCGCCGTCGGCGTGCCGGACGGAACGCATCTGGTGTCAGAGAGCGGCATCAACACACGCGCCGACCTCGAGATGCTGAACGCGGCAGGCATCGGCACCTTCCTCGTCGGCGAAAGCCTTATGCGGCAAGACGACGTGCTCGCCGCGACGGTGGGCCTGCTCAAGGGAGCGACGGTCGTCCGCGCCGAGTAAATGCCGCTCACTCATCTCAATCAGCGCGGTGAAGCTCACATCGTCGACATCGGCGACAAGGCGGCAACACGCCGGCGGGCGGTGGCTCAGGCCCGGCTGGAAGCACGGCCCGAAACCATCGCGGCGATCGTCGGCGGCGAGCTGAAGAAGGGCGATGCGCTGGCGGTGGCCCGGGTCGCGGGCATCATGGCCGCCAAGAAGACGGCCGACCTCATCCCGCTTTGCCACCCGATCGCGCTCACCAGCGTCTCGGTCGAAATCGAAGCGGACGGCCCTGCCCTCGTTATCACGGCCACCGCGGAAACGACGGCCCAGACCGGAGTCGAGATGGAAGCGATGACGGCGGCTTCGGTCGCGGCGCTGACGCTCTACGACATGGCGAAATCCATGGACCGGGGCATGACAATCACCACGCTGCAGCTGGTCGAGAAGACCGGCGGCAAATCGGGCGATTTCAAGAGATGATCGCGGTCGACGAGGCGCTCGACCGGATCTTCCTCCAGCTCGACGCGCCCGCTGCCGAATCCGTTCCGCTGTCGCGCGCCCACCGGCGGGTGCTCGCCGAGCCGCTGGTCGCGACGCACAACCAGCCGCCGTTCGATGCAAGCGCCATGGACGGCTATGCCGTGCGCGCCGCAGAAGTCACACCCGGCAGCACGCTGAAGCTTGCGGGCACGTCGCAGGCGGGCGCCCGCTTCATCGGCATGATGGAGCACGGCCAGTGCGTGCGCATCTTCACCGGCGCGCCGATGCCGATCGGCGCCGACGCAGTTGTGATGCAGGAACAGACGCAGTCGGCCGGCAACCGCGTAACATTCAGTGAGCCCGCGAAACCCGGCCAGAACATCCGCAAGCAGGGCATGGACTTCACGCGCGGACGCGAGCTGCTGCCCGCGGGGACCGTCATGACGCCCGCTGCGCTGAGCCTTGCGGCCTCCGCGAACCACGCGAACGTCACGGTAACGAAGCGGCCGAAGCTGGCGATCCTCGCAACCGGGGACGAACTCGTGCCGCCTGGCGCACCTCCCGGCGCGGACCAGATCGTCGCCTCGAACAGCTACGGGCTAATCCCCCTGCTCGCCCCCTGGTGCGAGAAGGTGGTCGACCTCGGCATCGTGCCGGACGACAAGCAGAAGCTCGAACAGGCGCTGCTCGGCGCCTTCGACTACGGCGTCGAGGTCGTCGTGACGACGGGTGGCGCGAGCGTCGGCGAGCGCGACTACGTGCAGGACGTGCTGACAGATCTCGGCGTGAAGCTCGACTTCTGGAAGATCGCCATGCGGCCGGGAAAGCCGATCATGTTCGGGACGCGCGGTTCGACGCTGGTCTTCGGTCTGCCGGGCAACCCGGTGTCGGCCATGGTGACGGCGATCGTTATCCTGAGGCCCGTGCTCCGTCAGATGACCGGCCATGCCGATCCGTTCTGGCCGACCATCGGCGTGCCGCTCGCGGCGGACCTGCCGCCGAACGGCCCGCGCCGGCACTATATGCGCGGCACGCTCCACCGCAACGACATCGGCTTTCTCGAAGTCCTGCCGATTTCCGAGACCGACAGCGCACACACCAGTTCACTGGCCGCGGCGGACGCGCTGATCGTTCAGCCCGAGAACGATCCCGGCACGCCCGCCGGGGAGATCGTCGACATCATCCCGCTCGGCTGGGGCTAGAAACTGAACCTCATCCCCGGGCCGTCGTCCCCGAGGGGATTGAAGCCCGGAATCTCGAACCCGTTCCGATCCTCTTCGCGATCTTCCTCCTCGTCGTCGAAGTCGAACTCGATGCCGATGCGGGGCCGGCGGCGATTGCCCGGCTCATCCTCGATCTCTTCCTCGTCGTCCTCGAACTCGGGATCGGTCTGGGGCGTGGCGTCGCGAACCGGCAGCGGCTCGAGTCCGAGCGGAATGCAGAAGGGTTCCGAAGGTGCGGCGGATTCGGCCGGCGCGGCGAGGTAAAGCCGCCGCAGCGCCTCGTCCCATGCCGCATCGTCGGCCGGATCGTCTGGATCGGGCTCGCGGCCTATCGCATCGATGATTTCGTCGACATCCATGTCATCGGTCGGCTCGCCGCCGGCGCCGCCAGCCTCGGAAGCCCGATCGCGCAGGTACTGCCCGAGCGCGGCCTTGGTCCTCGGACCGACGATGCCGTCGATAGTACCCAGGGGGTAGCCGTGGCTCGAAAGGCCGAGCTGCACCGCGGCGGAAACGCCGGGGCCCACGGTGTAGTTCGGCACCTCGCTCGAGACGCAGAGATCGAGAGAGGCACCCGTGCGGCCCGGCACTTCTACAGGCAGGTCGAGTTCCAGCGTGCCGCCCGCAGCGAGATCCGCATCCGTGTAGCAGAGGCTGCCGCCCTTCCCCGTGGGACCGCAATACCAGTCTCCCGATCCGCCGACCTCGCCGACCGGCAGGTTCGTGCCGATGAAGAGCGGATAGGTGTAGTCCTCGTCGCCCTCGTTGGTCACCTCCAGCCTGACCATACAGTCCTCGCCGCGGCCGCATTCCTCCAGTTGCTGCTCCAGCTCGAGGATGAACTCGGGCACCGAGAAGCGCGCCGGTTCTGGCTCGGGTTCGGGAGCTGCGACCCCGCCATCGTCCGCCGGGGCCTCGTCGCGGCACTGCTTCTCGCATTCGG
>CAYRNE010000206.1:0-5767 GCA_964425245.1 uncultured Devosia sp. | reverse complement strand
CGTTCATCGGCGGCAGCGTCACGGTGGTGACCGTAACTCCGCCCACCAGCACCGGTCTCAGCCGACCGACAGGTGTCAATTTGCCGGTTCGGCCAACCTGGATATCGATTCTTTCGAGGAGCGTCTCCGCTCTCTCCGCGGGAAACTTGTGCGCCAGCGCCCAACGCGGGGCTTTGGCGACGAAACCCAGCCGCTGCTGCCAGTCCAGGCGGTCAACCTTGTAGACAACGCCGTCGATCTCGTAAGGCAGACCAGCTCGTGCCTCCTGAATGCCACGATAGGCCTCCAGCATCTCGTCCAGAGAGCCGCAGCGCCTGAGATCTGCCGAGATCGGCACGCCCCATTCGGCGATGCGCCTCATCATCTCGAACTGGGTCGTTTCGTGGACTTCGCTGGCCGCGCCCCACCCGTGCGCGAGGAAACGCAAAGGGCGCGCTGCCGTGACTTTGGCATCCTTCTGCCTCAGCGAACCGGCGGCCGTGTTGCGCGGGTTGACGTAGTTCTGCCCGCCCGCCGCCGCCGAACGTTCCCTGAGCGCCTGGAAATCGGCGTAGGTCATATAGACCTCGCCGCGGATCTCGATTTCGTCCGGCCAGCCGCTTCCCCGAAGCCGATGCGGAATGTCGGCGATGGTCTTGAGGTTTTCGGTGATGTCCTCGCCGACGCTGCCGTCGCCGCGCGTCGCGCCCTTGACGAATACGCCCTCCTCGTAGCGCAGCGAGGCCGAAAGACCATCGATCTTGGGTTCGGCGGTAAAGGCCAGGGTCAGGTCCTTGTCCCGCTCGAAGAAGCGCCGGGCCCGATCGACGAAATCGACGACATCCTGCTCGGTATAGGCCTTGGCAAGGCTTAGCATCGGCACCTGATGCCGTACCTTGGCAAAGCCCTCGACCGGCGCACCCGCGACCTTGCCGCTCAGGCTGTCGGAACGCCTGAGCTCCGGGAACGCGGTCTCGATCTCGATGTAGCGGCGCTTCAGCGCGTCGTACTCGGCGTCGGTGATCTCGGGGTTGTCGCGTTCGAAGTAGGCTTTGTCCGCGGCTTCGATCAACTCGTGCAACCGGTCGAGCTCGGCCCGGGCCTCGTCCTCGGAATAGCTTTCGACTTCGGGCAGACCGTCCGTCACGAGACCTCCGACATCAGCCTGCCCGCCGCGGCGCGGGCTTCGTCCGTTACGGTCGCTCCGGCGAGCATGCGCGCCAGTTCCTCCCGCCGTGCCTCCCCGTCGAGTGGCCGCACATGCGTGCGCATGAACGCCCCTTCCTCGACGGCCTGCTTTTCGATGAGCAGATGGTGGCGGGCGCGCGCGGCCACCTGCGGCGCATGCGTGACCGAGATCACCTGGAGCTTTTCGGCGAGCTGGGCAAGGCGGCGGCCGATGGCGTCCGCGACGGCGCCGCCGACGCCCGTATCGATCTCGTCGAAGATGAGGACGGGGGCAGACCCCCGCTCCGCCAGAACGACCTTCAGGGCGAGCAGGAAGCGGCTGAGTTCGCCCCCCGAGGCGACCTTGATCAGCGGTCCAGGAGCGGTGCCCGGATTAGTCTGGACGTGGAAGGCGATTTGGTCGAAGCCGTTCGCCGAGACGCGGCTCTCGTCGACCTGCCGCGCGACGCTGAACCGGGCGGCGCCGAGCTTCAGATCCGGTAATTCCTGCTCGACCGCCCTGGCAAGGGCCTTCGCCGCCTTCTCACGCCCGGCGCTCAGCGCTGTCGCGGCCTTGAGGTAGGCGCCCCGCGCGGCCTCGGCTTCTCTCTCGCGCGCCTTGAGCGCTTCCTCGCCGCTTTCGAGCATTTCGAGGTCGGTCCGATAGCGGTCAAGCACGGCCGCGAGATCGTCGACCTGCACGCCATGCTTGCGGGCCGCGGCGCGCAGCGCGAAGAGCCGCTCCTCGACGCGCTCGAGATCGGCGGGGTCGAACGCCATCTCGCGCTTCAGCGTATCGAGCGCCTCGCTCGTTCGATCGAGCGAGAGCAGCGTCTGATCGAGCGACTCGACGATGGGCTGGAAGACCGCTGCACCGGTATCCGCCTTGCGCATGAGCCGCCGCATGAGACCTGCGAGAACCGGCCCCGGCGCGGCGGGACCATTGAGGATCTCGTCGGCATCCCGAACCTCCTCCGCCGCCTTTTCGAGCTGCATCAGGCGGTGCCGGCGCTCTGCGAGAAGCTCTTCCTCCCCTGCCCCCGGCGCGAGCTGCGCGAGCTCGTCGACGACGTGCCGAGCGTACTCTTCGCGGGCGCGGGCCTCTGCGATGATCGCGCGCTGTTCGGCCACCGCGGTTTCGGCGGCGACAAGGCCGGCATGCGACTCGCGGACCCTGTCCGCGGCAGCGTCGAGCCGGCCGAAGGAATCGAGCAACGCCCTGTGCGTTGCGGGGTCGACCAGCGCGCGTTCGTCATGCTGGCCGTGTATTTCGACAACCAGCGAACCAATGGACTGCAGGAGCCCGGCGCTCACCGGCTGGTCGTTGATGAAGGCCCGGGTCCTGCCGTCGGCGAACTGCACGCGCCGCAGGATCACCTCCTCGTCGTCCGCGATGGCGTTCTCGCGCAGAATCGCCCGCGCCGGGTGCTCCGGCGGAAGCTGCAGGATCGCAACGACCTGCCCGCTTTCCGCCCCGGTCCGCACAAGGGATGCATCCCCGCGCCCGCCCAGCGCGAGCGTAAGCGCATCGAGGAGGATGGACTTGCCCGCACCCGTCTCGCCGGTGAGTACGGTGAGGCCACCCTCCAGTCCGAGGTCGAGCTGGTCGATCAGGACGATGTTGCGGACGGACAGCGCGCTGAGCATGAGGCCTTCACACTAGCTTCGCACGGTGCGGAAAAAAACGCTGAGCGTTGTAGCGCCAACAGGAACAAAATGGAAACGAAACGTGCGCCCGGAAGCGGCGGACGGACTTACCCGCGGCGCAGCCCGGCGAGCTGGCTGCCCTCGTTGATCTGCGGCGACAGCCCCTGCTTCCTCAGCAGCTCGTAGGCCTGCTTGTACCACGAGCTCGAGGGATAGTTGTGCCCGAGCACCGCCGCGGCGGTCTGCGCCTCGTTGACGAGGCCGATGGCGAGGTTCGCCTCGGTGAGACGGTACAGCGCCTCCTCGATGTGGGTCGAGGTCTGATACTGCTCGGCGACGGCGCGGAAACGGTTGATCGCCGCCGGATACTGCCCGTTGCCGAGGTAGTAGCGGCCGACCGACATCTCCTTGCCGGCCAGCTGGTCGTAAGCCACCACGAGCTTGTCGCGCGCGTCCTTGGCGTGCTCGCTCTTGGGGTAGTTCGCGATCAGCATCTGATAGGTCTCGATCGCATCGCGGCTCAGCTGCTGGTCGCGTGTGATGTCCTTGATCTGCGCGAAGTAGGCCGTCCCCTTGAGCCACAGGACATAGGGCACGTCCTTGTGCGTCGGGTAGAGGGCGAGGAAGCGGTCGGCGGCGAGGATGGCCTCGTCGAAGCGGGCTATGCGATAATTCGCATAGACCTCCATCACCTTCGCCTTCTCGTTGTACTCCGAATAGGGGTGCTGGCGGGAAAGCTGCTCGAGCGCCGTGACCGCGGTCGCGTAACGCTGCTGGTCCATCTCGTCGAGCGCCGTCTGATAGAGCACGGCCGCCGGGATGATCGGCTCTTCCTTGATCTTGGCCTGGCCGAACAGATTGCAGCCCGCAAGAACGGCCGCCACGAGGCCGAGCGCCGCGAGCCGGACGAACCGGCCGATCCAAACCGTCAAAGGCTCAAAAGTCACGAACTGCCCCGTCCCAACGCGCGCCGCCGAAACTGGCGGACTACTCACAAAAACGATCAAAACTGTGGCGCAAGGACTTATCCGACCGAGCGAAGATAGGGCCGGACCGCCAGCCCCTCCGGCACGTCGTCGAGCGCATCGAAATCGAGCGGCAGGTCTTCCGCCGAGACAATCTCGTAATTCGCCTCGGCCGCAAAAAGCCCATGCAGCACAAGCGCATTGAGCGCGTGGCCGCCGCGGTAGGACCGGAAGCGCCCGTAGATCGGCAGGCCGCAAAGTGCGAGATCACCGATCGCATCGAGCAGCTTGTGGCGGACGAACTCGTCCTCAAAGCGCAGCCCGCCGGGGTTGAGGATCCGGTCCTCGTGGACGGTGATGGAATTGTCGAGGGACGAGCCCAGGGCATAGCCGGCCTGGCGGAGAATCTTGGCGTCGCGCACAAAGCCGAAGGTGCGGGCGCGGGACACGTCGTCGTGGTACTTGCGCGGGGTCCAGTCGAAGATCATCCGCTGCCGGCCGATCACCCGGCTGTCGAAATCGATCTCGAGATCGAGCATGCGCCCGTTATAGGGCTCGAGCGCCGCGGAGGCTTCGTTGTTCCGGACCAGCACCTGCCGCATGATCTTGAGGTAGCGCCGCGGGGCCGGCTGGACGTCGAGGCCCACATCCATGATCCCCTGAACGAAGGGCCAGGCGCTGCCGTCGAGAATCGGACATTCGGCCCCGGTGACGATGATGTGGGCGTTGTCGACGCCGAGGCCGGCGAGCGCCGAAAGAACGTGTTCGACCGTCGCCACGGACACGCTTTCACCGAGATCGAGGGTGGTGCAGAGCGTCGTCCGGGTGACGCGGGAGAAGTGGATCTGTACCGGGCCGACGGTGCGTCCGTTATCCAGGGCCCGGGAGATCAGGTATCCGCTGTCGGGCGCGGCCGGTTCGATGGTCAGGGTAACGGGAAGTCCGCTATGGACGCCGAAGCCGCTGAACTCCAGCACACCGGCAAGGGTGCGCTGCCGCGCCGACAGTTTCTGCATCTATAGACTCCTGCCCCGACAGTGACCCTGCGAAACTCATAGACAATAAAAATCCGACGCGGAAGCCGCGTCGGATCATGAATTCAGCTGTGGATTCAGAAGCAATTAACCGTGCTTACGGAGGAATGCGGGGATTTCGATCTGGTCCCGCGGGGCCTGCTGCGCCTGCTGCCGGCCATGCCCGTCGAGCTGTCCGCGGGCTCCCTCCTCTGCCGCAGGAACATGCGAAACCCTTGGTACGCCTGCCTCTATCGCGCTCCGGGCGGCAGCGTCGTCGGAGTCCCCGCCAACCGGCCGGGGAGCCGGTTCGGGATCGTGCGAGCGCAGTCCAAGCCCCACATTGGAGGCGAGCCGCTTGAACAGGGCCCGCGCGTTCCGGGGTTCGGGATCGTGCTTTTCTTGGGCGCTGAGTGACCTTCTGGCAACAGCGGGAAGTTCCTCCGTACGGGGCATCCGGCGCTGCAGATCGGGCCGCTCCGCGTCGGACGGCACATAGACGCTCGGCATCGGCGTTTCGGGGATCGGCAGCGCGTCCTCGACAGGGGTCAGAGTGGCGGCCGGAACATACGGCTCGACGGTGATTCCGTCCTCGTCCTCGGAGGACATGGGAGCGGGTTGCTGCGTCGTGATCGCCTCCGCAACAGCCTGTTCCACCTGCGTTTCCAGCGCGGGCGCGGCGGCAGGCTGCGGTTCGGCGGCGGGACGCCGCGCGGTGAGCGGCGCGCGGGTCTGGCTGGCCTTCATCGGCTCGAGCGCCTGGACCATCGTCGCATCGGTGCCGGTCGCGACCACCGAGACGCGAATCGCACCGTTGAGATCGGGATCGAAGGTCGCGCCGAGGATGATGTTGGCCTCGGAGTCGACCTCCTCGCGAATCCGGCTCGCCGCCTCGTCCACCTCGTAGAGGGTCAGGTCCGGTCCGCCGGTGATCGAGATGAGGAGCCCGCGGGCGCCCTGCATGGACACATCGTCGAGCAGGGGATTGGCGATCGC
>CAYRNE010000205.1:0-5783 GCA_964425245.1 uncultured Devosia sp. | reverse complement strand
ATCACTTCCTCGGGCAGTTCGAGGAAGCTCGCGTCGAACTCGCCAATCATAGCGACCGGCCACTCGACGAGCCCGGCAACCTCTTCGAGCAGCCCCTCGTCGTCTATGACGCTGAGGTTCTGCGCAAAGGCGAGGTTTTCCGCATCGGCCCGTATGATCTCCTTGCGGCGGTCGAGGTCGAGCACGACCTTCGCCCGTTCCAGGGCGGTGACGTAGTCGTCGTAGCGCTTCACGCGGATAGCGCCCGGCGCGAGGAAGCGGTGCCCATAGGTCGTCTGGCCCGACGCGAGCCCGTTGACCGAGAAGGCGATCACGGCCGGCTCGTCGTTATCGGTGCCGAACGTCGCCGTGATGGCGCGGAGTGGGCGCACCCAGTTGAGGCCGCCCTCCCCCCACTCCATCGACTTGGCCCACTGAAAGCCGGTGATGACACGCGGGAGCAGCTCGGCAAGCAGCACCGGCGCCGCGGCGCCCTGCTTGTCGATGCGCGCGACGTAGAAATCGCCCTTCCTGGGATCGGATTCGATCGTCGCCTGGTCGATGGAGCCGAGCCCCGCCGCCTTGAGAAAGCCATCGATCGGCTGCTGCGGCGCGCCGACCCGCGGCCCCTTGCGCTCCTCACGCGTATCGGGGGAACGCGCAGGTATTCCCGTGACGCTGAGCGCCAGCCGGCGCGGCGTTGCAAAGGCGCGGGCGCTCTCGTACATCAGCCCCGCCTCGACCAGGCCATCGGTCACCGCCTTGCGCAAATCATCCGCGGCGCGCCGCTGGAAGCGCGCCGGAATTTCTTCCGAGAAGAGTTCGAGCAGCAATTCGGGCATGGCTGGTCCGCGAGGTGGAAGGCGCGGCAGGAGTTAGCAAGCAGGGCTTGCCCTGTCCATGCGAACGTGCCGCCACGGCCTCAGCCGGCTGCAGCGGCCCTGGCGGCGGCCTTTTCACTCTTGGCGACGCACTTGGAACACTGGCAGTTCTCGCCGATGAAATCGTCGAAGTATTCCTTGCCGTAGTCATAGGCGAGCTCCTCGCCCGGCTCGATGTCACGCAGCGCGCGGATATAGACGCGGCGCTTGTGCAGATCCGCCTCGCAGTTGGGTGCGCAGGAATGGTTGATGTAGCGCGCCTTGTTCCAGCGTGGCGACCCGTCGAGCACCTTGCCATTGCCGAGATCGAAGAGGTAGCGTGATCGGCTCCGGTCGTATTCCGCATCGGTCAGGTGCTTGCCGACATATTCGATGATGCAGGCCTTCTTCGGGATCGGATCGACGGCGAAGAGGCCGAGGCCGGTGCGCGACCGGCGCACGGCCAGCGCGAAGTCGCCCGGCTCGTACTTCTTCCGCTTCTTCTTTTTCTTTTCGGGATCGGTCTTTTTGTCTTTGGGCATGGTGGCAATCGGCTCGATGGCTGAGGCTAACCGAGGATGCCGCGCCAGCGTTCCTCGTGCGACCCCGCGTGGTTCGACATACCGGGTTTGGTGAGGCACCCCTTGGGGTTGACGTGGCTGTCGATGCGGCGCACCGGCTGCTCGCGCCAGGTGATGTTGAAGGCCCAGTACTTAGGGAAGAAAAAGAGCGACGAATAGGGCAGATGATCGTGTATCCACCATGCGAGGCGAGTCCAGCCGTCGGCTTCATGTCCGAAGCGATCCCAGAACGAGGGGACGATGATGCAGGCGGTCGCGCCCATGCACCCCTCCGCGTCGCGGCGATCCCAGATGTGGCCGGCATAGTTGGATTCGTTGGAGCCGCAGGTATACCCCGCCCTGCCCTCGCGCTGCATGCGGTTACCGAAGCCATTGACCTCGGGCGAGCGATAGGCCGAGCGGATCGCGAGGCGGCCGAAGGCGTCCTGCAGCGGCTCCAGCAGTTCCCCGCAGAGGCGTCGGCCGGCGGCAATGGCGAGATCCGGGTCGTCCGGCACGTTGAGCAGGCCATGGACCGACGCGATGTCGGAAAAGAGAAAGTCGCGCATGAAGAAGCTGCGCGACAGCCGCTCGCGGCCGAACTCGGTCAACTGCACCACGCTCTCGGGACGGCGCACCTACCAGCCTCCTCCGCCTCCGCCGCCGCCGCCGCCGCCGGAGAAGCCCCCGCCGCCGCCACCGGAGAAGCCTGACGACGAGGAGGAGACAGGCTGCGCGGCGATCATCGCGGCGCTCATGCCGGTCGCAACCGAGGCGACGGCATTGGAAAGTCCCGCCCGGCTCGTCGACCAGTCCGAGCCGTGATACCAGCCTGGGCGGTAGGTCGAGCCCGGTTCGACGCCGGCGACCGCATTGCGCTCCAACTCTCCCGCGAAATGCTCCGACCAGGGTTCTTCCACCCCGAGCGCAATCGCGTAGGGCAGGATCCGCTCGAACCGCTCGACGGTCATGGGCGGCTCGCCCTGCATGTTGAGCCGGTTCTTCTCCGCCGTTTCGAGGTACATCCTGAAGCCGTCGATCTGGTCCATGACCTTCCGCCCCTGCACGGTCGGGGCACGCATCAGGATCGCAAAGACGACGTTGATGATGACGATCGAGAAGGCCGACAGAAGCGCTGTGTCGAACCGCAGCTCGGTGAAGAAGCTCGCGATGCCGCCACCGAAATTGGTGAGAAAGATCAGCGCCCAGACGACAAGGATGAACCGGCTCGCCAGGTTGCCGCGCCAGAACGTCTGGGCGACGCTGGTGAAGAGCCCGAACGCGACGCCGGCGACGATGCCCAGAATAAGATAGAGCGCCGGCAGGACGTCGACGAGGACGAGCGTCGCGAGGGCCGCGATCGACAGCACGATGCCGAGGATCACGTAACCGTAATTGTGGTTGAAGTAGACCTGCCGGTTCTCGGTCTCGATGGCTTTCGTGAACTCGCCGCGAGTCGAATTGATCTTTGGTCCGTTGGTCGTGTTGACGACGACGGTTCCCTTGCTCCTCAGGTAGTCGAAGATGACCCGCTCGCCGGCAGGAAGCGGCTCGGCGGGCGCCTTGCCGGTGACGGTCACCTTGAGCGTCTTTTTGACGTTGTCGATGACGACGAGCCCCTTCACACCGAGGTCGAATATCGCGGCGGTGAATGCCGTCCAGCCATTCTTCTGCCAGCCGTACCGGTGGACGTAGTGCGTCAGCGCCGGAGAGAAGTCCTTCGGCGGATGGAAGAGCGGGATGATCGTGCCCTTGGCCGGGTCGCGGCCGACGGCGCTCCAGGCAAGGAGGTTGTAGAGGAGGACGATCGCCACCGCGACCAGCGGCATGACGATGTCGCGGTGGTCGGACAGCCAGTTCAGGGCCTGCTGAGCTTCATCGGGCTCGACGAGGACGCCTTTCTGAAACGCGGCCGCGAAGGTCATGCCTTCGCCGGGCTCCAGTCTGCGTGTGGTCCGGAACGTGGCGCTCGAATCGGAGGTCCGGGTGATCGTCACGTCGCTTTCGGTCGATCCGACCTCGCCTGTATAGGCGGCAAGATCGGAGATGACGGCGCCCTGGGGCAGTCGCACGGTCGCGACCGATTCGAGGATCGGGAACGACCAGTAGTTGCCCGTCGCGTTCCAGTAGATTTCGTCGTGATCAGCAAACCGCCTGGCCATCCGGGTCATCGTGTAGCGGATGGTGTAACGGTGTTCTCCGTAGTTCAGGAACACGTCGGGGTCGCCGATGCGGATGCGGGTGAAACCCGCACCGATGCTTTCGATCGCGTACCGCTCCGGGCGTCCGTCGCGCGTGACCTCGTTGACGGCCAGCGACGAGCGCAGCCGCGAACCGTCGTCGTTGAGCAGAAAAGTGGGGATGTCGCGGAAGATGCCGCGGCGGATTTCATTACCCTCGGCGACGACATCGATGATCTCGCTGACGACAACCGAACCGTTGGGCAGCACGACGACATTGGAGGTGAACGAGTTGATCGTCTCGGCGGCCCGCGCCGGGACAAGCAGGCCAAGCGCCAGCAGCAGCGCCGCGACAACTCCTCCCAGCAAGCGGGTCATCCGGGCCACATCCCGCATCCAGCCGCGCCGCGGCCCTAGAACTTCACCGCAGGCACGGCCCGGTCGGCCTCGTTCTCGAGCTCGAAATACTCGGCCTGCTCGAACTTGAAGGCGTTCGCGACGACGTTCTGCGGAAACGACTCAACGGCAGTGTTCAGGTTGCGCACCGAACCGTTGTAGTAGCGGCGCGCCATCTGGATTTCGTCCTCGACAGTCTGCAGCGCGCCCTGAAATTCCAGAAACGTCGTGTTGGCCTTGAGATCGGGATAGGCCTCGGCGATGGCAAGCAGCCGGCCAAGCGCCGAGGAGAGCGCGCCTTCCAGCCTGGCCCGCTCCTCGGGGCCGGCATTGGCACCCGCGGTCGCCGCGGCGCGGGCGTTGGTCACCGCCTCGAGCGTTTCGCGCTCGTGCCCCATGTAGCCCTTCACCGTCTCGAGCAGGTTCGGGATCAGGTCGGTGCGCCGCTTGAGTTGCACGTCGATTCCCGACCAGCCTTCGCCCACGAGCTGCCGTTTGCTGACGAGGTCGTTGTAGAGGTAGATGCCGTAGCCGACGGCGGCGACGACGATGATGAGGATGATCCAGCCGGTCATGGCGCCCTCCTGAGACGCGGCAAAGCGTGGCGGGGAGAGTGTCAGGACATTTCGCGCCGCGCAACAGCGGGCCGCGGCACAATGCGCTAGTCTTTGCCCTCGTCCTCCTGGTCCGGCTGCACGAGCGGCGCGGAATGCTTGGGGCGGCGCCTGTAAGCCTTGGGGTTCTCCTCGACCTTCGGCTGGAACTGGCCCTGGCGCAGCGCCTTGGCCGCCACGTTCCGCGGCTTGGGCGGCAATTTCCTGCTTGGCTTCCTCGCCATTTTGTCGAACCTTTGCGGCTGGGGGCGCGAGGGCGAGTTGAAAGCCGAACGGCGCCATATGCAAGGAGGGTGCCGTGAAGGAGACCAAGGGCTATTCGCTGTCCCAAATCGTGCTGCACTGGGTCATCGTGGGACTGATCGCGGTGCAGTTGCTGCTCAACGATGCCGTCGAGAAAGTGTTCGAGGCGCGGATCGAGGGCGAGTCGGTCGAGGCCGGGCTGCAGGCCGGGGCGGCATTCCATGTCGCGACCGGTCTTGCGATCCTCGCCCTCGCCGCCATTCGCCTCGCGATCCGTCTCCGCCGGGGTACGCCCGCGGTTCCCCACCAGCACAACGCCGTTCTCCGCTTCGTCGCCCAGGCGACGCACGTTCTGCTCTATGCCTTTATCTTCCTGCAGCCGCTCAGCGGAGGCGCGGCCTGGTTCCTCGGCATCGAGCAGGCCGCGGAATTTCACGAGACGCTGGTGTGGTACGTCTTCCCGATCGTTCTCGCGCTCCATGTCGGCGGGGCGCTGGCCGAGCACTTCTGGTTCCGAACCGACGTTCTCAGGCGGATGGTCAGGCCGGAGAAGGCCTGAAATCGATCCTGCTGCGGGCGCTACGCCGCCCCGCCGCCCTCCGTCATGAGCCAGGCCTCGCCGCAGAGCCGCGCCAGGTCGCGGATGCGCAGGATGTAACTCTGGCGCTCGGTCACCGAGATGACGCCGCGCGCGTCGAGCAGGTTGAAGGTATGGCTTGCCTTGACGACCTGCTCGTAGGCCGGGACGGCAAGCGTCTGCCGATTGCCCTCGGCCCCCTTGACCAGCAGCGCCTTGCATTCCTGTTCCGCGTCCGCGAAGTGGCGGAACAGCATGTCGGTGTCGGCGGCCTCGAAGTTGTACTTGGAGAACTCCTGCTCGTTCTGCAGGAAGACGTCGCCGTAGCTGACCTTCGCGGCCCCCGTCCGCCCGTTGTAATTGAGGTCGTAGAC
>CAYRNE010000204.1:0-5821 GCA_964425245.1 uncultured Devosia sp. | reverse complement strand
CGTTGAAGGGACGCAACGCTTCGTAGAGCGCCCGATAGTGGCCGAAGCGCTCGTCGTAGTAGCTGCGGCGCGCCGGGTCCGGATCGAAGGTCCGGTCGAACCGGACGAGGCTGCGTACGGCTTCGGGCAGCGAGGGCATCAGCCCGCTGCCCAGTCCTGCAAGGATGGCGGCGCCGAGCGCCGCCGAGTCCGTGATCGTCGAGCGTCGCAGCGGAAATCCGAGCGCGTCGGCCCGGATCTGGCACCAGTGGTCCGAGCGCGCACCGCCCCCGCCGATGTTCGCGATCCCGACTTCGAGCCCGGCAGAGGAAATCAGCGCCTCGAAGGCGAGCCGCGCCGAGAGCGCAACGCCTTCCATGACGCTGCGGATCATCTCGGGCGCGCCGGCGCGGGAATCGAGCCGCGCGAAGACGCCGCGAGAGGCGGCATCCCAGAGCGGCGCCCGCTCGCCGTGCAGGTGCGGCAGGAACAGCGGCACGGCGTCGGATGGCGGTACGGTCCCGGCGAGCGCTGCGAGTTCGCCGGGCGGCTTTCCGAGGACACCGGCGAACCAGGCGAGAGCCGCCCCGCCCGATTGCGTCGGCGCCGCATGAAGGACGATGCCGTCGTAAGGCGGGAAGACGATCACGCCAGGGGTCGGCACGACCCGCGACGAGACGACGCCGAGAATCTCGCTGGTTCCGCTTTGGTACATGGCATCGCCATCCGCGACGACCCCCACGCCGAACATGCCGCCCCAGGCGTCCATCGTCCCCGTGACGACCGGCGTCCCGGCGCAGGGCAGTCCCGTCCGCACGGTTCCAGCAATGCTCTCGAACTTCGCAAGCGGCGGCAGCAGCGATTGCGCACGCGGAACGAGATCGAGGAGCTCGCCGACATAGCCCTCGCGACCGACCAGGCCGACGGCCGAAACGGGGTCACCGCGCACCGTCCCGGTAAGCTGCATGATGCAGTAATCCTTGGGCAGCAGCACATGCCGCGTCGCTGCCCAGATCCCGGGGGCCGTGCGCGCGACATGCGCCATGCGCGAGAGCGCGTGGCTTGCGTCTATCGGAAGTGGCGCACCGAACCAGGCGAGCTTCTGCTCGGCGGTGACACGTTCATCGAGCTCGGCCGCGTCGGGTGCGCAGCGCGTGTCCTGCCAGGTGATCGCCGGCATCAGCGGCCGGCCGTCCGCGCCGGCGAAGACGTGCGTATTGACCTGCGAACAGATGCCGATGCCGGCCAGGCCGCCCAGGTCGTGCGCATCGGAAAACGCGGCAAGCGCCGCGATGACCGCCTCGTGCCAGCCGTCGGGGTCCTGTTCGGCAATGCCCGGTGCCGGCCGGCTCATCGAAACCGGGCGCGACAGATCGGCGAGCCGTCGGCCAGTGGCATCGATTAGCACGGCCTTGACCGCGGTCGTTCCGACATCGATGCCGATCAGGAGTTCGCCCGCCATCTACCCACCCTTCACCGCTGGCACCGCGCCGGGGCTATCGTATAAGGTGCGCAAGGCGCGCAGAAAACCGCCGCGGCGGGTGGACCCGCCGATGGCCACGACGAAGCGCCCGCACCGACTTGGAGGAAGCTGTAACATGCCCGCAAATCTCAAGGCCGCCTCGCTTGGCCTCGCAACCGCTGCCGCATTCGCGCTGATGGCCGGCGCGGCCGCCGCCCAGAAGGTTGCCGTCATCACGCCATACCTCGCCCAGCCGGGCACTCAGTTCTACGTCGAGGCTTTCGAGGCGGCGGCGAGCGAAAAAGGCTGGGAAGTCAATGTTATCGACACGCAGAACGACGTCGCCGCGGTGATCAGCCGCATCGAAGACATGGTCAACCAGGGCGTCGATGCCATCGTCATCAACGTTGACCCGGCGCAGGTTACGGCCGGCCTGCAAACCGCCAAGGATGCCGGCATTCCGGTCGTCGGCATGGATGCCGGGGCCGACCCGCTGCTCGTCACCAACGTGACGTCGAACGGCTATGCCATGGCCGCCGAAACCGCGACCTATGTCGCCGACCGGATCGGTGGGGCCGGCAACGTCGTCATGTTCGTCTTCGATGCCTTCCCGCCCGTTCAGGTTCGGGGCGTGATCGCCGACGCCGTATTTGCCAACCATCCCGACATCACGGTGCTCGACCGGGTGACCCCGGACGTCGCCGACGGCGGCATCGCGGACTCGCGCGCCAAGATGGAGGCGATCCTCGCCGCCAACCCCGAGCCGGGCAGCATCGCCGCTGTCTGGGCCGCCTGGGACCAGCCGGCGCTCGGCGCGCTGCAGGCCATCGAGGCAGCCGGACGCCAGGACGAAGGCATCGTCATCACCGGCATCGACGCCAACCCGCAGGCGCGGGAAGCAATCGCCGCCGGCGGCAACTTCGAGGCTTCGATCGCGCAGGATTTCGCCGGCATCGGGACCGCCGCGGCGGACGCCGTCGCACGCATCCTCGCAGGAGAGGCGATCAGGCAGCGCGTCATCTACGTGCCGACCAAGCTCGTGACCGCGGCCAACGCCGACAGCATGTAGGAACGCGGGCCGGTGGTTTCCTCGCCGGCCCGTCCCACCTGATGAGCTTTCTTTCTCTTCGCGACGTCCGCAAGACCTATGGCGCCGCGCCTGTGCTGCGCGGCGCCAATCTCGTCGTCGGCGCGGGCGAAATCCACGCCCTTCTGGGCGAGAACGGCGCCGGCAAATCGACCCTCATCAAGATACTGGCGGGCGTCGTCATGCCCGAGAAGGCGCAGATCGAGGTCGCCGGCAGCCCGGCCGTCATCGACAGCCCCGCTGCGGCCCACCGGCTCGGGCTGCGCTTCATCCATCAGGAACTGAACGTCGTCCCCGCCCTCTCGGTAGCCGAAAACGTGTTCCTGGGGCGAAAGTATCCGACCCGGGCCGGCATGCTCGTCGACTGGAGCAAGCTCGAGGCGGTCGCGGCCCGAGCGCTCACGAAGCTCGGCATCACGCACATCGACCCGCGGTCGCCGATGGGTCGGTTGTCGCATGCCGACCGGATGCTCGTCAGGATTTCGAGTGCCTTTCTCGGCGACGCGGATGCCCCGGCCCGCATCTACGTCATGGACGAACCGACTGCGGCACTGACATCGCAGGAGGCCGAGCGGCTGTTCAAGGTCCTGCGCGAGATCAGGCAATCCGGCGGCTCGGTGATTTACGTGTCGCATCGGCTCGACGAGGTGATGGCGCTGTGCGACCGCGCGACCGTGCTGCGCGACGGCGTGAGCATCGACTCGGGGCGCCTCGCTGACATTACGCATGACGACCTCATCCGGCTGATGATCGGCCGGCGGGTGGAGGACGCCTACCCCGAACGCAGCGCCGAGCCCGGCGCACAGCGTGCGTTCGAGGCTTCCGCCTTGCGCGCGGCCGGGCTGAAGCGGCTGAGCTTTTTGGTGAGGAGAGGCGAAATCCTGGGCCTCGCCGGCCTTGCAGGGTCAGGACAGAGCCAGCTGCTGCGGGCGGTGTTCGGGGACCTTCGCGCAACGGGAACGATGCACCTCGACGGAAGCCCTTACCACCCGCGCTCGCCGCGCGATGCCTGGCGCGCCGGCGTCGCCTATGTGCCGCGCGAGCGCCGCAGCGAAGGGCTCGTGCTGGCGCGCCCCATCTTCGAGAACGTGACGCTCGCCCATCTTTCGCGCCTGAGCCTCGCCGGCACGTGGCTGACGCCCGCCAAGGAGCGCCGGCTGGCCGAGGCGCTTGGCGCCGACGTGAGACTGAGGGCGGCGGGGCCGTCTCAGCGCGCGCTGGAACTCAGCGGCGGCAACCAGCAGAAGGTGGTTTTCGCCAAGGCCCTGAGCGGCAGGCCCCGGCTCCTGCTGCTCGACGAGCCGACACGCGGGGTCGATATCGGCGCGAGGTTCGATATCTACTCTATCATCCGCGACATGACACAGCGGGGCATGGCGGTCATTCTCGCGTCGTCCGACCTTCCCGAACTCATCGGCCTGTGCGATCGGATCGCGATCATGCGGGAAGGGGAAATGACAGAGATCGTGGAGGCGAAGGGGCTGAGCGAGGAGGCACTCGTCAACCTGTGCTACGGCCGGGCCGGGGCCGCCGCCTGATGGCCGTCCTGCACGTTCTGCGCCGCTACGGTACCCTCATCGGCTTCGCGGTGATTCTGCTCTTTTTCTGGATCGTCCTGCCCGACACCTTCATGACTGCGCGCAACTGGCTCAACATCAGCCAGCAGCTTTCGATGCTGATGGTCGTGGCTGCCGGCATGACCATCGTCATGGTGATGGGCGATTTCGACCTGAGCGTCGGATCCATGGCCAGCCTCGCGGGCATCGCCGCAGCGCTCCTGATGGCCGCAGGTCACCCGATCTGGGCGGCGGTCGGCATTGCGTTGCTTATCGGGCTGCTGGGCGGCGCGTTCAACGGCGCGCTGGTCAGCCTCATCGGCATCCTGCCTTTCGTCGCAACGCTCGCGACGCTGACGATCTTTTCGGGCGCGGCCTTCATCCTGAGCGGCGGCAAGACGATTTCCGGCCGTTCTATCCCCGAGGCGTTCGGCAACTTCGCACGCGAGGGAATCCCGCTGGGTGAGATCGGGGGCGTTGCGCTGAACCTCCCCAACCTTACGATCCTCGCGCTCCTGAGCGTGATTGCGGTCTGGGTCCTGCTCGAGCAGACCACGTTCGGCCGCCGGCTCTATGCCATCGGCGGCAACATCGAAGCGGCACACCTGAGCGGTGTCGCGGTCCGGCGGTTGAAGCTCGCGGCTTTCGCGCTGACCGGATTCGGCGCGGCCCTCGCCGGAATCATGTACGCGAGCCGCGTCGCCTCGGCCAACCCGACACAGGGCAGCGGGCTCATGCTCAACGCCATCGCCGCGGTCTTTCTCGGCATGACGATGAGCGAGCACAACGAGCCGCGTATCCTGGCGACCGTCGTCGGCGTACTCACGCTCGGCGTCCTCGACAACGGCCTGACGCAAATGAGCGTCGACAGCTACGTGCGGCAGATACTCGTCGGCGGCATCATCGTGCTCGCGGTTGCCGTAAGCTCGGTTTCCCGGCAGCGCCGATAAGCCCCGCCCGGCTAACCCTCCTGCGGCAGCGCGTAGGCGATGACGCTGTCGCTGACCGGCGTCTCCATGAAATGGTGACCGCCCGGATAGATCAGGACGAACTGCTGGCCGTTCTGCTCGTAGACCATGGGCGTTGCCTGTCCGCCGCCCGGCAGCACGTCCTGCCAAAGCGTTTCGCCTGTCTCGATGTCGATGGCCCGGATCAGGTTGTCCGTCGCCGCCGCGATGAAGATCAGCCCGCCCGCGGTAATGACCGGACCGCCGTTGTTGGGCGTGCCGATATCGAGCGGCAGCAGCGTGGGGATGCGGAAGGGGCCATTGGCGCGCGCAGTGCCGAGCGGGCGGTCCCAGATCGTTTCCCCCGACCTCAGATCGATTGCACGGATGCCGCCATAGGGCGGCTCCTTGCAGAGGAGCCCGGTCAGATCCATGCGCCAGCCGGCGTTGACGCTGATACCGTAGGGCGCCCCGACCTGCGGCGCGATGCCTTCCGGCGCATCCTCCGACGGCGCCGGCTCGTAGATCGGCGTCACCCCAAGCCTGTCGACCTCCTCGCGCGGCACCAGCCGGTTGTGGTTGGGCATGTTGTTGTAGTTGGCGACGATGATCCCGTTTTCGGGGTCGATGGCCAGACTGCCCCAGTCGTTCCCGCCGTTATAACCGGGAAACTGCAGCCAATGCTGGTCGCTGGTGGGGGGCGTATAGATGCCCTCGTAATGCGCCTGCTGGTAGAGGATGCGGCACCAGAGCTGGTCGAGCGGCGTCATCCCCCACATGTCCTTCTCCT
>CAYRNE010000203.1:1999-5826 GCA_964425245.1 uncultured Devosia sp. | reverse complement strand
TGCTCGGCGGCCGTCTTGTCGCCGGCGCTGAGAGCCTGGAATCCGCTGGTCAGCAGGCGGTGGAAGTTCGGGCCTGCGAGGCCGTGGTTGACGAAGACGCCCTGGTTCACCGCCGGGTCGCCATCGCCGGTCGCCACCGACTCGACCGAGCGCTTCTGGAAGTCGGTGAGGTCGAGGTTGTCGGTTTCGATCTCGATCGGAGCAATGATGCTCGCCTCTTCGATCATGAGCTCGGCCTGCTCGACGCTGTAGATGAAGTCGATCAGCTCTGCCGCCTCGTCCTTCACCTGGCTCGCCGACGAGATGTACATGGCCGAGCCCACGCCCGTCGGATAGGCGCGCGGCTTGCCGTCGAACGACCACATCGGAATGATGTCGAGTTCGAAATCCGGCATCATCGACTCGATTTCGCCCGCGTCCCACGTGCCCGTCATGTTCATGAGCGCACCGCCGGCCACGAACAGCGCCTGGGCGTCGGCAGCGGGAAGCGCCGTGACCTGCGGCACGAAGGCTCCGGCTTCGGCAAGCTCGACCCAGTACTTCTCGATGGCATCGACGACCTCGGGCACATTGAAGCTGCCCTCGTTGCGGAAGACCAGATCGGCCGCGGCCTTTGCGCCGAGGGCGTTGGAAGCGACGTGGGAGAAGGCCCACCAGCTCGGGAACCAGTCCTGCTCGCCGTAGGCGATGGCGACGAGACCGGCCGCCTTTGCCTCCTTCGCCAGCGCGACCATCTCGTCGTGGGTGGTCGGAACCTGCCAGCCGTGCTGGTCGAACAGCGTCTTGTTCACGAAGAACAGGCTGACCTCGCTCTCCTGCGGCGCGCCCCAGAGCTGGCCGTCGAGGCTGGCCTCGAGCAGCGCAATGCCGCTCAGCCGCTCGTGCCAGTTATACTTCTCGGCGTATTCTTCCACCGGAACGATCAGGTTGGCATCGGCCAGAAGACCGGCGTTCCCCTTGCCCACCGAGTACTGCAGGATGTCGGGACCGGTGCCGGAGGCGAGCGCCGTCGCGGCGATGTCCTTGATGCTGGCGCCAAGCTGCACCTCGCGCACGATGGAATTGCCGCTCGCGGCGGCATAGTTGTTGAGCACCTTCTCGAAGGCTGAGAGCAGCGGCTCGTTGGAGAACTGATCCCAGACCTTGATGCTCGCGCCCTGCGCGAATGCGGGCCGGGTCAGCGACCCGAGCGCGCCGGCTGCGAGACCCGCTCCTGAGAGCTGAAGAAGGCGGCGCCTGGAAAGTGCTGAAAGCGGCATGGTTCGTCCTCCCTTGTGCCATTTCGGTGAACCGGAGCGTCCGATCGCCCTCGAAAGCTAGCCGCTTCCGAAAGATGGCTGCAAGCGAACATCATGATGTAATCTGATGGCTTGCTGACGAGTGCGATCTCGCACAAAACCAAGCGTTTTTCGCCAGTGCGAACACGATGTATGGTCCGATTGCAACGTCCTGTGCGTTGTCGAGGACGCGTGATCGATCCATCATTCTCAGCCAATCTGATCAAAACCCATCAGTCAGTCTGCCTTCCCCATCATTGCCGGATGAAGGACAGCGGTGGCGCTAAGCGGGCAATGCGGCGGTGTTTGGGCAGCTCCCGGCAAAGTGCCGGCAAAGGGAAAGCAAACCCGGCCCGGGGGAGGAAAGCCCATGAGATCGCGGTCGTGGAGGACCCGCATGTCCTCGCAGGATGCCGCGGGCTGCAGGTCGGCGTCCGAATGGAAGGCGGGCCGATCTTCCGGTGCGTTCAGGGCAGGTGGTGGAGGGGGCTGGATTCGAACCAGCGTACGCTAAGCGGGCAGATTTACAGTCTGCTGGATTTAACCACTCTCCCACCCCTCCATCAGAGTCGGAGAAGGGGCATCGGCCCCGGGCGCGAACGCGCCGTGCGGTTTATGGTGATCGGGCCTGACGGTGTCAACAGCAAAGCGGACCGGGGCGGCGGCGCCGCCGCCTTGCCGGGCCAATGCAAAGCCGCTAGCCAAGGCCATGAGCCGGAACAAGTTCCCGCCCCGCCCGCGGCACGACCCCGACACCGGTCCGGTCTATCTCTACGGGCTGCACACCGTCCGCGCCGCGCTCGACAATCCACGGCGGCACAAGCGCGCGCTCCTAGCTACGCCCAATGCGCTGATGCGGCTCGCCGAGACCGGCGGAACGGGCGGCGTGCCGGTCACCGAAACGGCCCCGCGGGAGCTCGACCGGCTGCTCGGCGGCGAAGCGGTGCACCAGGGCGTCGCGCTCGAGGTCGATCCGGTCAGCCGCTTCGGGCTCGCCGACGTCGATCCGCTGAACCTCGTCGTCGTGCTCGACCAGATCACCGATCCGCACAACGTCGGGGCGATCCTGCGCACGGCATGCGCCTTCGGTGCGGATGCCGTGCTGACGACCGCCCGCTATGCGCCGCGCGAGACGGGCGTCATGGCCAAGGCCGCCTCGGGCGCGCTCGACCTCGTGCCGCTCATCGAGGTCCGCAACCTCGGCGACTCCCTCGAAGCGCTGAAGCAGCGCGGTCTCACGGTTCTCGGCTTCGACTCCGAGGCGCCAGAGGTTCTCGCCGCGGGCGTCGCCGCCGGTCCGGTCGCGATCGTCCTCGGCGCCGAGGGCAAGGGCCTGCGCCAACGGACGCGGAGCCTCTGCGACAGACTGGTCCGGCTCGATATGCCGGGTCCGATCAAATCGCTGAACGTCTCCAATGCCGCAGCAATCGCGCTCTTTGCGGTGACGTCGGGCAAATAGCAATAGGGCCGCACCGAAGCGCGGCCCCGGCAACCCGCGCTCTCCGGGTCAGCGCGTGCAGCGAACCAGTTCGGGCCCGCCGTTCACGACCAGCGTATCGGGCGAAGGCATCGTGAGTTCGGTGCCGCCGAGCGTGACCTTGCCGTCCTCGAGCGGCGCGGCCATCGCCGGGACGCTTTCGCCGTCCTGGCGTATGCCGGTGACGGTCACGACGACGAAGCCGGTCGCGCCCGGCTGGTCCACCGTGCCGCACGCGGCAGCATCGGTCGCCCAGACGCCGACATAGGCATGCCGCGAAGGCACGTCGAGCGCGAGGACCGTGTCGGCCCGAAGGCCGGTTTCGGGGACCCTGGGCTCGGCTGCGGCCGCGCCGGCGTCCGCCCCGACTTCGCCGGCCGCTTCGACCGCCGCCGCAGCGTCGGCGGCGCCCATTGCTTCGGCCGGTGTGGCCTCGGCGTCGGGCGCGGCCGATGCAGCTGCCTCGGGCGCGGCCGGCGCCGCATCGACCGCGGACTGTGCATCGGAAGCGCCCAGGGCTTCGCCCTCGCCGCCGCTGCCGGCAGCCGCTTCTGCAGCAGCCGCAGCCTCCGCCGCGGCCGCGGCGGCGGCAGCTTCTTCGGCTGCCTTCTGTTCGGCAGCAAGACGCTCAGCCTCGGCCTGCTCTGCTGCGAGGCGCTCGGCCTCGGCGGAAGCGGCGGCTTGCTCCGCTGCGGTAAGCGCAGCGCTCGCGTCGCTGGCGCCAAGACCGGCAGCCGCTTCCGCGTTGGCGGCCGCCTCGGCAGACCGGCGTTCCTCCTCGGCAGCGGCAGCGGCCTGCTCGGCCGCCGACCCGGCTGCGGCGGCATCGGTGGAGCCCAGCGCCGCGGCGGCCTCGGCGTTCGCGGCAGCCTCCGCCGCCAATCTCTCTTCTTCGGCTTTGGCCGCAGCAGCGGCTTCCTCGGCCGCCTTCTGCTCCGCGGCCAGCCGCTCTTGCTCGGCCTTCGCGGCGGCCTCGGCGGCGGCCGCTTCTTCAGCGGCCTTCTGCTCGGCCGCGAGACGTTCCTCTTCGGCCCGGGCAGCTTCCTCGGCGGCCAGGCGCTCACCGCCCTGTT
>CAYRNE010000203.1:0-1989 GCA_964425245.1 uncultured Devosia sp. | reverse complement strand
CGCCTCGGCGGCGGCGTCGACTTCATCTTCCGCCGCGGCTTCGGCTTCCTGCTCGGCGGCGGTCACTTCCTCGGCGGGGGCCTCGACCGGGGCGGGCGTTTCCGCCTGGTCCGCGGGAGGCGTCTGCTGCTGGTTGTTGTCGCAGGCGGCCAATAACAGGCTCAGGGCCAGCACAGTCGGCAGGCCGAGTATGATCTTCCGGTTCATGTGGACGTCCCTCTTCGAATCCGACCCGCAGGTCCGGGCTCAGCTGGCCCGCTCGTCTCCGTTTACACCAGTATCGGACGCCCCGCGCAACAGCATGCGGGGATTTTCGGAGTGCATCGGGCGACGCCCGTCCCGGCTTTCCGTACCCGCCGCGATGAGGGCCGACGGCCGGTCGCGCCGCCCTACCCGACCCAGGCCTCGCGCGGCGGCACCAGCGCGTCCAACTCGCCCCACAGTTCGTCGGGTATCGGATGATCGGCGAGAGCCATCGTTCCGGCGATGCGGGCTGCTTCCGACATGCCCACGACGGTCGAGGCGACGCGCGGATCGCGCAGCGAGAACTGCAGGGCCGCTGCGCCGAGCGGCACGCCATGCCGGGCGCAGGCCGCCAGCATGGCCTCGACCGCCTCCGCAGTTTCGGGCTTCGCGTCGCGATACATGTAACGCGGCCGGTCGCCCGGGCCCTTGGCGAGGATGCCGCCGCCGTAGGGCGCGGCATTGACGTAGGCAACGTGCCGGCGCACCGCCTCCTCGATCAGCGGTTCGGCCGAGCGGTCGACGAGTGTGAAGCGGTTGTGGCTGAGGACCGCCTGGAAGAGGCCGGTGCGCACGTAGTCGAGCATCATCGGAATCGGGCCGGCGGCGATGCCGATGTTTTCGACCACCTTCTCCTCGCGCAGCTTCACCAGGGCCTCCACCGGCCCGCCGGGGCGCATCGCCTCCTCGAAGGTCAGGTAGTATTCGGGATCGTGCAGGTACATGAGCGGGCAGGAGGAGATGCCGAGGCGCTCGAAGCTCTCCTCCACCGAGCGGCGCACCCTGTCGCCGGAGAAGTCGCGCGTTTCTCGGTCGGCATCGACCTTGGTTGCGAGCACGAACCCGGGCGGCAGGCCGCCATGCGCCTTGATGGCGAGGCCGATGCGGCGCTCGGAGGCGCCGTTGCCGTAACCGTTCGAGGTGTCGAGGAAGTTGAAGGGGCTGTCGAACACAGCGCGGACCAGTGCCACTGCCTGGTCCTCATCGACCCCGTAGCCGTAGACGTTGGGCATGCTGCCGATGGGGCTTCCGCCCACGCAGATGCCGGTGACCATGAGGCCGGTGCGCCCCAGTTCGCGGTGTTCGCGCCAGTTCATGCGACAATGCCCTCCCCCGCCCCGCAAAGGGCGGCCCATGCCTCGACCGTTCGACTGGTGCCGGCAGCAGGACTCGAACCCGCGACCCCCTGATTACAAATCAGGTGCTCTACCAACTGAGCTATGCCGGCCTGCCGACCGCTGGTAGCACCCACCCGAGGGGGGCGCAAGCAAGCGGCCGGCGCCGCGAGCCGCACTGGAAAAGGCCGCCGGGCCCATGCTAGGCAGGCGCACTTCGAAGGGGGTAAAGGTTTGCCGGAAGCCACCGAGCGCCTCAGCTTCGTCTCCAGCGGCACGCCCGAGGCGGAGGCGGCCGCCCAGGCCCTGCGCGACCGCTATGGCGACGCGGGCTTCGACGAGGCCGGCGTGATCGTGGCGCTCGGCGGCGACGGCCTCATGCTCCAGACGCTGCACCGTGTGATGGACCGGCGCGTTCCCGTCTACGGCATGAATTTCGGCTCGGTCGGCTTCCTCATGAACGAGTTCGAGACGGACGGCCTGCCCGAGCGGCTCAGAGCCGCCAACGCGACCGACATCTATCCGCTTTCCATGGAGGTGCTCGACGCCGGGGGTAACCGGCACGCGGCGCTCGCCCTCAACGAGGTGTCGCTGTTCCGGCAGAGCGCGCAGGCGTCCCACCTGCGCATCC
>CAYRNE010000202.1:0-5863 GCA_964425245.1 uncultured Devosia sp. | reverse complement strand
CGCAGGTGCGCTGCACCGGCGGACCGTCGCCGAACTCCGTCATATGGCCGCCGAAAGGACGCTGGTAGATGCGGCCATCCGCCGTGCGCGAGAACGGCACGCCGTAATGTTCGAGTTCGTAGACGGCCGCCGGGGCGTGGCGGGCGAGGTATTCCATCGCATCGTTGTCGCCAAGCCAGTCGGACCCCTTGACGGTGTCGTACATGTGCCACTGCCAGTCGTCGGGGCCCATGTTCCGGAGCGAGGCGGCGATGCCGCCCTGTGCCGCAACCGTATGCGAACGCGTGGGAAAGACCTTGGTCACGCAGGCGGTCGAAAGCCCCTGCTCGGCCATGCCGAGCGTCGCGCGAAGCCCTGCGCCGCCCGCGCCGACGATGACGACGTCGAAGGCGTGATCGATGATGTCGTATGCCGCCACGCCTAACCCCAGAAGACGATTTTAGTCAGTGAAACGAGCGCCGCTGCGGCGACCAGCAGCGCGAAGACGTCGTTGAGCGTCATCGCCAGCCGTCCCAGCCGCGGATCATGCACGTAGTCCTCGATGATCTCGCGCATGCCGATCCGCATGTGGAGGCAGACATTGCAGACGAGAAGCGCGAGGACGATTGCGACGATCGGACTGGCGATGGCCGCGACCATCGCGGCGCGGTCCGCGCCGGCGAGGCTCACCACGAGCCAGATCAGGAAGCCCAGGAAGAAGACGTTCAGCGCCCCGGTCAGGCGCTGCCACTTGAAGGCCCGTGTCGCCGCCTGCGGGCTGCCATAGTGCGTTGCCGGGTCGGCGATCGTCTTCTTGTCCGCGAGCATCCTGTCGGCCATCAGCGCAACCAGACGAAAAGCGCCCAGGAGCCGAGCGTCAGAACGATCGAGGCGGCGACCTGCCAGCGCACGATCTGCTCGCGGCCGACAGGATCGAACATATGCCCGCTATCCCAGACGAAATGCTTGAGACCGCCCAGCATGTGGTGGAACAGGCTCCAGCTGTAGCCGAAGAGCACGAGCTGGCCGACAAAACTGCCGAAAAGTCCGTTGACGAGGGCCAAAGCTTCATCCCCGACCGCCGCGGCCCCCAGCCAGGCGACGAGCAGGAGCGTACCGATGTAATTGGCCACCCCGGTGATGCGGTGGACGATCGACATCGCCATGGTGAGGGTGAAGCGATAGACTTCGAGGTGCGGAGAAGTGGGTCTAGCGCGCGAAGCCATTGATACGTCTCGTCATGCGGCCGCTCCCCAGGGAAAGGACGCGCCGTTCACAAAGCTGCGAGACTTCTAGCGGCGGGAAGGCGTCAGGTCAAAGCCCTATCGGCTCAGAGCTTCCGCGCGTCGAGAATGGCCGGGGCGGCCCGCAGCGCCTCGAGCGCGAGCACGAGGCTCATCACCCGCCCGCTGCGAGGGCCGTTCATCACCGGGCTTTGGGACGCAGCGGCGGGCTGCGCCAGCGGAGCCCGCAGCGCGGGCTCGGCGGCCATGACGTCGCGGGCAAGGCCGCCGCTCAGGAGCAGCGCTGCAATCGCGATCATCGTGCCGGCGGCGAGCTTGTCCATTCTGGTCCCATGGTGCGGGCGCCCGGAAATCCGGGTCCGCTGCTTGAGACGCTTCTTAGCGCCGCGAGCTTGGCCGGGCGCTGAATCGGGCATTCATATCCGGTTCATCCGCCCCTATCCTTGCGGGGAAAGGAGAATCGACGGTGCAGGACGAGGTCAGGATTGTCGGGGAGGAGCTGCTCAGCGAAAACTGGGGCAAGCTGCGGCGCTACATCATCGAGAAGCGGCTGCGTAACGGCGCCTGGCAGCGCCAGCACCGCGAGGTCTACGATCGCGGCAACGCCGCAGTGATCCTGCTTTGCGATGCCAACCGGGGCACGGTGGTGCTCGTCCGCCAGTTCCGTTTCCCGGTACACCTCGGCGGCGACGATGCCGACCTCATCGAGGCCTGCGCGGGGCTGCTCGAGGGCGACGCGCCCGAGGCCTGCGCCCGCAAGGAAGCGGAGGAGGAGACAGGAATCCGGCCAAGAACCGTGACGCACCTCTTCGATGCCTATATGAGCCCCGGCTCGGTGACCGAGAAGCTATCCTTCTTTCTCGGTACCTACGATGCGAGTTCGCGCGTCTCCGGCGGCGGCGGGCTCGCGCACGAAGGCGAAGACATCGAGGTCCTGGAAATGCCGTTCGAGGCCGCGCTGGCCCTGGTGCGGAGCGGCCAGATCGTCGATGCAAAGACGATCATGCTGCTCCAGCACGTCGCGCTCAACGGGCTGATGCCGGTGCCGGGCGCCGATCAGCGTGCGAAGGGGTCCTGATCGATCCACTCGAAGACATCGTGGCCCTCGGGGAGGACGATCGCAAGCTCCACCGCTTCGTGCGGGCTGGCAAGCAGCGCCGCAAAGTGCGTGGTCGCCGGCGCGACGGCGACCTCGGGGGCGGGCCGGTCGATGCGGATATCGGCGGGCTGGCTCGCCGGCACCGCCGCGGGAACGGCGAGAACCGCGATGCCGAGGAGGGTGGTCAGGATCTTGGCGTTCATTTTGGCCCCACTGTCAGCTCTGCGCCCTTGGCGCGCGTTGACATGGGTTCTATGGAATCGCCGCTGAGCCGGCCTTGAACCGTCCGTTCATAATCCGTTAAGGCGCTGCTTGTTCAGCGATAATCCGCAAGCTTCTTTTCGGGATCGTAGGGCTGGTCGGCGACGACCCTCGTCACCGCCTGGCCGCAGCGCATCTTCCTTGTCGCCGGGTCATAGGCGTAGCTGGTCGAGCCGTGGAGCTGCCAGCCTTCGCTCAGCGCCCTGGTAATCTTGTGGCAGAAGGCAGAGTCGTCCTCACCGGTCAGGTAGCGGTAGATCAACATCCCATCAGCTTCCCCGCAAAGCCGCCCCCGCGGCAGTTGTCTCGGGGCGTACTTACCGCTAATCGGTGCGCGATGCATTCGTTTCCCGATCCGCTGCTCGAAGGCTACCGCGCGTTCATGGCGGATCGCTATGCGCGCGAAAGGGACAGGTACCGCGCGCTCGCCGCAACGGGCCAAAAGCCCACGACCATGATCATTGCCTGCTGCGACAGCCGCGCCGCGCCCGAGACGATCTTCAATGCCGGGCCGGGCGAGTTGTTCGTCCTGCGCAACATCGCCAACATGGTGCCGCCCTTCCAGCCCGACGCCGGCCAGCACGGAACCTCGGCAGCGATCGAATTCGCCGTCAATTCGCTCGGCATCGAGAATATCGTCGTCATGGGCCACGGCCGCTGCGGCGGCATTCGCGCGGCGCTCGACCCGGACGGCGCGCCGCACCCCGAGGGCGATTTCATCGGCAAGTGGATGAGCATGCTGCGCCCGGTGAGCGAAGAAGTCGCGCGCTACACGATCCTTACCGACCACGAGCGCCACACCATGCTCGAGCGGCTTTCGATCCGGCACTCCATCGCCAACCTCCGTACATTTCCCTATGTCAGGGCGCTCGAAGGCGAGGGCAAGCTCGCGCTGCACGGCGCCTGGTTCGACATCTCGACGGGCGAACTCTGGATCATGGATCGCGAGAGCGGGGACTTCCGCCGGCCAGACCTTTAGCCCAGGCGATTTCGTGGCGCGCCGCCCTAATGCGGCCATGCTCCGTGGCCCCGGCCACGTTTCCGACATCGACAGAACATATTGAAACTTAATCTCAATTAGCCTGGAACCGGGTCAGCGGCTGCGCGTCATGTCCACGCGGCGTTCGGTGCGGCAGGGCCGCCCGACCGCCATTCCCATCTAACGGAGCATGATGATGAAAATACTTCTTGCTACCCTTGCAGCAACCGGACTGGCGCTTTCTTCCTCGGCGGTGTTCGCCCAGGACACGAGCGCGCTCAATCCGGACATGAGCTTCACCGGCGTCGACACCGACCGTAACGGCAGCGTCTCGTGGGCGGAGTTCAACCTCATTTTCGAGGATGACTATACCGAGGAGCAGTTCCGTCAGGCCGATCTCGACGGCGACGGTGAGCTCAACGCCGAGGAGTTCGACAGCCTCGTGATCGCCACCGGCGGCATCGCCCCGGCGCCCATGCCGGCTCCGGTCGTCCCCACCGAGGAAATGAACCGGTCGCTGACCTACTCCGATCCGGATTCCTGATTACCCCGGAACGCGACTACGCCGCGCCTCACGGGCGCGGCGTCTTCATGCCTGCCGCTCCCAGCGGAGGCGGATGTCGGGAGCTTGTGCCTCGTTGCCGGCTCCGTCCGTTCGCTCCACCTCGACGAAGCCGTGCCTCCCGTAAAACGCACGGGCACGTCGATTCTCGAGGAAGCACCAGAGTTCCAACCGCTCATTGCGCGACATCGCATCTGCCAGCAGCGCCGAGCCGATGCCGGTCGCGATGAAACCCGGACCGACGTACAGCTGTTCGATCCATCCCGGTTCGTCGGCCATGTAGCCGACTATCCCGCCGTTATGCTCGGCAAGCGTAACGCGGTAGCGCCGCATGATGTGGCCGCGGATGAAGCCGCGATCCTCCTCCGGCGAATGAAGCTGCGGCAGGAAGTCGAGAAGCGCCCGCGATGCGGTGAAGAGGGCAGCAATGGCTTCCGCATCCTCGGGCCGGGCGAGCCGCAGCAGGGGGCCGGTGCCGTTCATGCGGCTGGCGCCCTGCGCGCAAGACGGGGCCCCAGGAGATTGATCAGCAGGCCGATGAAGACCAGCGCGCTGCCGGCGTATTCGAGGGTCGAGACGGCCTCGCCGAGCAGCAGTGCGGCGCTCGCCATCCCGGCAATCGGCACGAGCAGCGTGAAGGGGGCGACGACGTTGGCCGGGTAACGCGACAGCAGCCAGTTCCAGATGCCGTAGCCGAAGAGGGTCGAGGCGTAGGCGATGAAGAGCAGTGAGCCGGCCCCGAGCCAGGTGAGGTTCGCGAGCGCCACGGGCACGGCATAGGGCCCCTCGAAGACGAGCGAGGCGGCGAAGAGCGGGACGGGCGGTACCAGGCTCGACCAGACGACGAAGGCGAGCATGTCGATCTTGCCGGCGCGCTTCGAGACGATGTTGCCGATACCCCAGAAGAACGCGGCCGCGACCGTCATGAGCAGCGGCACGAGCAGCGCGCCCTCGAGCCGTTCCATGGCGATGACCCCGATGCCCCCGAAGGCGATGGCGGCGCCGGCGAGCTGTTCGCGCCGCGGGCGCTCGCCGAGGAGCAGCACGGCGAGGCCGATGGTGAAGAAGGCTTGGAGCTGAATGACCAGCGAGGAGAGTCCGGCAGGCATGCCGAGCTTGATCGCGACGAACAGGAAGCCGAATTGCAGCGCGCCGACCGAGAGGCCGTACCCGGCAAGCAGGCCTGGCCCAACGGCCGGCCTGCGAACGAAGAAGACCGCCGGCAGCGCCGCGAACACATAGCGCAACGCGCTGAGCAGCAGGGGCGGCACTTCCGCGACGCCCCAGCTTATGGCAACGAAGTTGACGCCCCAGACGGTGACGAGGACGAGCGCCAGCGCGATGTCGCGGGCCGACACGCCGCGCGACCGTCAGGCGGCCTTCTTCTCCACGAGCTTGCGGTCGACCAGCGTTTCGAGGATCTGCACCGTGTTGAGTGCCGCGCCCTTGCGCAGGTTATCCGACACCACCCACATGGAGAGGCCGTTCTCGATGGTGACGTCCTCGCGGATGCGGGAGACGAACGTGTCGTACTCGCCCACGCATTCGACCGGCGTCGCGTAGCCGCCCGGCTCGCGCTTGTCGATAACCTGCACGCCCGGGGCTTCGCGAAGGATATCGCGCGCCTCGTCCGCGGTGATCGGCTTCTCGAACTCGAGGTTCACCGCTTCCGAATGGCCGACGAAGACCGGCACCCGTACGCAGGTGGCCGTGAGCTTGATCGTCGGGTCGAGAATCTT
>CAYRNE010000201.1:0-5919 GCA_964425245.1 uncultured Devosia sp. | reverse complement strand
GCCGGCGCGTCTTCCGCGGCTCGCGCCGATGTCGGCCACGGCCCCGCCACGCCGATTGCCGTTTCGATGATCGACTCGTTCCGAGCAAACAGCGCATCGATATAGGTGAGGTGTTCTCGGATCGCGATCTCGTTGCGGTTCTGCTCGTCCTGCTTGTTCCATTGGTAGTGGTAGTGAAAAATAAGGGTGATGATGTCGTAGAAGCTGTCGATGAAGCGGTTCGGCGAAGCGGAATTGATCAGCCGGTGAAAGCTGTTATCGAGGCTCGAGAAGTCGTGGTAGCGATGGCCAATGTCGGCGAGGAGCGCCACATGCTCCTTCTGCAACGCTTCCAGCTGTCGCCATAGCGGCGACGTATCGGGCAGAGCGCCGAAGGCCTTTGCCGAGCGCAACTCGAACATCTCGCGTATTTCGAACAGCTCGAGCGCGAAGTTCGTCGTGAACCCCTTGAACAGCCATCCCGCGTTGGGTCGCTTCTCGATCAGCCCGAAGCGCTGGAAGCGGTTGAGAAACTCGCGGATGCTCGTCGTCGCGACGCCGAACTGACGGGCCAGTTCGACCTCGTTGATGGTCGTGCCCGGCCGCGCATTGTCGCGCAGCATCCATTCCATGAACTGCCGCTCGACAACCGCCGACATGGGCACGGTCTCGGCATCGGGAAAGCGCCTGGTCGCGGTCCCGGCGACATTCAAGGTTCCGCTCGCCTGGCCGGGCCGAAGCGACCCGCGCTCGACGAGTTCGGCCAGAACCTTTCGTACGGTTGTCCGGCTGACGCCGAGCTGACGCCCCAGCGCGTTCTCGGACGGCAACGTGGCCCCCGGCCCGAGACCCGCCATCAGGTCCAGGGCGTCGTTGAATGCCCGTTTGAAGACTGTGTCGCTCTTCATTCTGGTTCTTTACTACTTAATAAACAGCTTGACCCGCAAGACCGGTTCGCTTTTTCTCCATATTAAGCATTTGGACCGACTGGCTCGTGCGTGACTGACCGAACCGAACCCACTAGCGCCGTGGCTGACCGAGGCCACGCCAAAGAGGCATCGAATCTGACCCTTGGCCTGAGGCTGCTCGGCGCCGGGCCCATGCTGATTCTTCTCCTGCTGATCATCGTCATTAGCATAGTCACGCCCAATTTCCTCAGCCCGCGGAATATCGGGAACATTCTCTCCCAGACCGCCGTGATTGCGGTGGTCGCCGTCGGCCAGCACCTTGTCATCCTGACACGGGGGATCGACCTGTCGGTCGGCGCAAATCTGGCGCTTGCCACAGTCATCGGCGGTCTGCTTTACCGCGTCGTTGACTCGGCCGAACTGGTGATGCTGGCCATGTTGCTCAGCGGGGCGGCGGTCGGCGCGGTCAACGGGCTCGTCTATGTGTTCGGGCGACTGCCGCATCCGTTCATTATCACGCTGGCGACGCTGAGCATCTGTCGCGGCCTCGCGCTCGAACTAGCGATCGGCCACACCACGATGCGCGGTATGCCCGAGTTGATAGCGGCGATCGGGGGCGAGGCGAGCTTTGGCGTTCCCAACTCCTTCGTCGTCGTCGTCGGCGTGGCGCTCCTGGTCTTCGTCATGGCCAAGGCGATGGTCTGGGGGCGCTGGATCTACGCGGTGGGCGGCAAGCCCGAGGCGGCCCTGCAGATGGGCATCCCGGTCAAGTGGGTCCTCGTTTCGACATACGTCATCTCAGGACTCTGCTGCGGCGTCGGCGCGATCCTGCTCGCGGGCCGCACCGAGGCGAGTTCTCCGCTCTACGGAAACCTCCTGGAGCTCGACACGATCGCCGCGGTGATCATCGGCGGCGCCAGTTTCCTTGGCGGGCGCGGCCACCTCGGGCATGCGCTCATCGGTGCGGTCATGATCGGCGTCATACGCAACGCACTCAATCTCATGAACGTCGACGTCTTCTTCCAGATGATCGCGATCGGTCTCATCATCGTCGTCGCCGTCGAGGCGGACGTCCTTCGAAATCAACTCGAAGGGCGCGTACGGGCCGTGCAGGCCGGCAGAACCCAATGAGCGCGACGGGCCGCCAACCGGTGCTGGCCGTTCGCGCCGCCCACAAACGCTTTGGCGCGGTGCGCGCGCTCATGGACGTGAGCCTCGATGTCTATCGAGCGGAGGTCCTGGCGCTTCTCGGCGACAACGGCGCCGGCAAGTCCACTCTCATCAAGTGCATCAGCGGGGTGCACGGCCTCGACGAGGGCGCCATCGAGCTCGACGGGGTGCGCACGCACTTCCATTCGCCGGCAGCGGCGCGCCGGGCCGGGATCGAAACCGTCTACCAGGACCTTGCGCTGTTCGACAACCTGACGCCGGCGCAGAACTTTTATTGCGGACGGGAGAAGTCATGGCCGTCCTGGCTGCCGCTGGGCCTCAGGTTTCTCGATACGCGTGCGATGGAACGGGAGGCGGCAGCCGTCATCGACCGGCTGAGAGTGAAGCTCCCCAGCCTGGATTCCCCAGTGGCGTTGATGTCGGGCGGACAACGGCAGGCTATCGCCGTGGCGAGGGCAAGCGTCTTTGCGCGCAAGGTCGTGATCCTCGATGAGCCGACCGCGGCGCTCGGCCTGAGAGAGGCGCGCAAGGTGCTCGATCTCATCCACCGGCTTCGTGAGGAGGGCAACGCGATCATCCTCATCACGCACAACATGGAACACGTGATCGAACTCGCCGACCGGGCCGTGGTGCTTCGCCAGGGCAGGAAGGTCGGCGAGCTGAAGCCCGATCGCGGCAATCAGCAGGAGATGGTGTCGATGATCGTCGGCGCCGAGGCCTGAAGGAATTCGCCGCTCATATAGGCGGCGGATGAACCGATCGCACCCGCGCGATCGAAAACTGGGAGGCAACTATGAAAATCAGACTGCTTCTGGGGGGGCTGGCGCTCGCCGCGGCGACCGCCGGACCCGCATCGGCACAGGATGTGAAGATCGGCTTCATCACAAAATTTCCTGTGCCCTTCTTCGCCACCATGGAGAACGCGGCCAAGGCTTATGCCGAAGCCAATCCGGGCGTCGAGATCGTTTACGGGCAGGGCACGTCGGCCACCGATATCGAGGGGCAGATTGCGCTCATCGAGTCGATGGTGACCCAGGGGGTCCAGGGCATTGCGCTCACCCCGGTGGACCCGACCGTCGCACCGGCGCTCGACGATGCCGTGGAGGCCGGCGTCAAGATTGTCCTCATGGACAACAGCATCCCCGGCTGGGAGAACCTGACGGCGCTTGCAACCACCGACAACTATGCAGCAGGCGTGATTGCCGGAAAGCACCTCGCAACGCTGCTCAGTGACGGCGACACACTCGGGATCCTCGAGGGCGTCCCCGGTGTGCCCGCGCTGGACGATCGCGTGAACGGGATGCTTGAGGGACTCGGCGGCGTTGACGTCGAAATCGTCGGCCGCGGTGCGACCAACTGCACCGAGGAGCTTGGCATCAACGTTGCCGAGGATCTGCTGACCGCCAATCCCGAGCTCGACGCCATCTACGCCGCCTGTGGTCCCCCGGCGGCCGGTGCTGCCCGGGCAATCGAGAACGCCGGCATTGCGCCCGACGACATCGTGCTTGTCGGTTTCGACTTCTGCTGCGGCGAAGCCGAGGCCCTCGAGGCGGGCATCGAGGACGCCACCGTCGCCCAGTTCCCGAGCAAGATGGCCGAACTCGGTGTCGACGCCCTGGTGAAGGCTATCCGCGGCGATCAGGTTCCTACCCTGATTGATTCCGGCGCCGCGCTTGTCACCAAGGACAACATGGCCGACTTCCAGTAATCGTCTCGGGGTCGGGCTTCCGTCCGGCCCCGATTGTCCTCTCTGTCCGCGAGCAGGAGCAAATGGCGGCAACCGCACCTCTTTCCGACGAGATCGAAGCTCTGGTCTGCGTTGGCCCGGGCGAACTCAGTCTCGGGTCCCGTCCGCGGCCGACACGTAGCGCCGGCGAAGTGCTTGTTCGTCCGCGCCGGGTTGGCATCTGCGGGACCGACTATCATATCTACGAGGGCAAGCACCCCTTCCTCGAGTACCCGCGCGTCATGGGTCACGAGCTCGCGGTGGAAATTCTCGATTCAGCGCCAGGTTCGGGTTTCTCGCCGGGCGATATCTGTGTCGTCAACCCGTATCTGTCCTGCGGCACCTGCATTACCTGCCGCGCCGGCAAGCCAAACGCCTGCGTGCGGATTCAGGTGCTCGGCGTCCATCGCGACGGGGGCATGACGGGGCTGCTGTCCCTGCCGGAAGCGAACCTGGTCAGGGCCGACGGGCTTAGCGCGGACGAATGCGCGTCGGTCGAATTCCTGTCGATTGGCGCGCATGCCGTGAGCCGCGCCCGGGTCTCCAACGGAGACCGGGTTCTCGTGGTTGGCGCCGGCCCCATAGGTCTGGGCACCGCGCTGTTCGCCCGGCTCTCGGGCGGCGCCGTGAGTATGTTCGATCTCGATGCGAAACGACTCAATGCCGTGACCGGCATGCTCGGCGTTCGCGCCTTCGGGGCAGGTAACGGCACGACGGATGCCGGCGCCGGGTTGGCTGGGAACGAAGGATACGACGTGGTCTTCGACGCGACGGGGAATTCCCGTTCAATGGAGAAATCCTTCGGATTTGCCGCTCCGGGCGGCCGCTACGTCCTTGTCGGTGTGATCAAAGGATCCATCTGCTTTGAAGATGCAGACTTTCACCGAAGGGAGCTCGAGCTGCTCGCGAGCAGAAATGCCCTTGCAAGCGATTTCGAGCGGGTCATTGCCGCGATCCGAGTTGGCGATGTGCCAATCGCCGGCATCATTACGCACCGTACCAGCCTCGCAGACGCCGTCCGCGACATACCTCTATGGGCATCCAGCAAAGAAGGCCTCGTCAAGGCCATCATCGAGATTTAGCGCTCGGCCTCAGCAAGTTTACAGGAACGTCAGTCCGACTGTCTGGCCGTGGCGAGCATCGCCCGCAGAGGCCCGGAAACAGCCTCAGACTTCCTGACTCTCTCCGCCAACTTCCGCGCACCCGACGCATCCGCTTTGTTGCACAAAGCCCCGCAGCTAGCGATGAGCGCAGCGACCCGGTGCGGCCACAGTGGCCAAGTCTGGAAAAGGATCCAGCAGCAGCAGCGGCGGCACCTTGTGCTACATCAAACGGGCCTGATGGCGATCATGGCAACAGCGCCGTGGGCATGTGAGCGGCATCGGGCTGGACGCGCGCCCCAAGCGTGCCAACAATGGCGGTCATGAGGTTCATCGACCGCTTCATGGGAGACAAGGATGATTAACCGGAAGACCACGACGGCAGCTCTGCTGGGCATCGCGGCGCTAGCCGCGCTTACAGGGCCTGCCGCGGCGCATATCACGCTAGCCAGTAAGGAAGCGGTGATTGGCAGCACGTTCAAGGCCGTTCTGGTTGCCAGTCATGGGTGCTCGGGCGCGGCGACAACAGCCATCCGCGTTCAGATTCCGGAGGGCTTCTACAACGTGAAGCCCATGCCCAAGGCCGGCTGGGAGCTCGAGACGGTGACCGGCCCCTATGCCACTCCGTTCGAAAATCACGGCACCACGTTGACGGAGGGAGTGACAGAAATCTCCTGGTCTGGTGGCGAACTGCCCGACGCGTATTTTGACGAGTTCGTCTTCCGCGGCACCTTCGGTGGCACGCTCGAGGCCGGCAGCACGTTCTACTTCCCTGTCATCCAGATCTGCGGCGACACGGAGGATGCCTGGATCGACACCAGCGGCGATCCCGAGGCCGAAATGCCCGCTCCGTCGGTGACGCTCATGCCGGCCGAGGCCAGCGAGCACCATCATTGATGCGGGATGAGGCCGCACGGACGACTTGCTACGTCGGACCGTCGCCGCGCCTGCCCGCGCTGCTGGCGCTGGTTGCCCTCATCCTGTGGGCGGCCAGCCTTCCGGCCGTCGCGCACGCGGTTCTGATCTCCGCCTACCC
>CAYRNE010000200.1:0-5950 GCA_964425245.1 uncultured Devosia sp. | reverse complement strand
CCTGAGCGGCCTGCGCGTCGTGATCGATTGCGCCAACGGAGCCGGCTACAAGGTCGCGCCGGTGGCGCTCTGGGAACTCGGGGCCGAGGTGTTCTCGATCGGTGTCGAGCCGGACGGCTTCAACATCAACGACCAGGTCGGTTCGACCGCCCCCGAGGCGCTTATCGCCAAGGTCAAGGAGCTCCGGGCCGATGTCGGCATCGCGCTCGACGGCGACGCCGACCGGGTCATCATCGTCGACGAGAAGGGCGAGGTCGTCGATGGCGACCAGCTGATGGCCGTGATTGCCGCCTTCTGGCATCAGCGCGGCGACCTCAAGGGCGGCGGGCTCGTCGCCACGGTCATGAGCAATCTCGGGCTCGAACGGTACCTCAGTTCGCTTGGCCTCACCCTGGAACGCACCCAGGTCGGCGACCGTTACGTGCTCGAGGCCATGCGCACCAAGGGTTTCAATATCGGCGGCGAGCAGAGCGGGCACATCATCCTCTCCGACTTCACGACCACCGGCGATGGTCTCGTCGCGGCGCTGCAACTGCTCGCGGTGCTGAAGCAGCAGTCAGCGCCGGTGTCGGAGGTCTGCCGCCGCTTCGAGCGCGTGCCGCAGCTTCTCGAGAGCGTCCGTTTCAAACAGGGCAAGCCGCTCTCGCACAAGCTCGTCGAGCAGGTGATCGCCGAGAGCCGCGCGCGGCTCGGTACAGGCGGACGGCTCGTCATCCGGGAGTCGGGCACGGAGCCCGTCATCCGTGTCATGGCCGAAAGCGACGACGAGGGCCTCGTGAACGCGGTGGTTGCCGAGATCGCCAAGACCATCAAGGACGTGGCTTGACGGCCTGATTGCTCCGCCGCACTCTCCCGCCGCCGCTTGGGGGAGATCCGCGTTGGTACGGCTGGCGCTCATCGTTGCAGCTCTCGCCGTCTCGATCGCGCTCGGCGCGCCGGCACGCGCGCAGTCGCCGATCGCCAATCCGCAGGATCTGCCGGAACTCTATGCCCGGGCCATGGCGGCCGGCGATGTGGACACGATCGTCTCGTTCTACGGGCCGAATTCGATCGTGATGACACCCGAGGGGCCGGTTGCGGCAGGGCAGGAGCAGATCCGGCTGCTGATGACCCGGAACTTCTCGGGCGGCGCCAAGCTCTCCATGGCCTTCAACCAGGCGCGGATCGATGGCGGCGGCGGCCACGCCGTGACCGTCTGGGACTGGGTCCTGACCATTGCGGTCGAAGGCCGGCCCGAACAGAAGCGACACGTGCGCTCGATGATCTACCTGCAGCAGGCCGGCGAACGCTGGATCATCGCCGCAGACATGTATCAGGTCCTCCCGCAGTAATTCTCTCCCGCCCGTCCAACAACCTGCGGGAAAATGCAAAGACGACCGAGTAATCCCGAGGCCGTTCACGCCCCATTAGGGTTAAGCCTTAGGGTTAAGTGAGCTTTAAGAAAATCGGTCCAGGATGCGGTCACTCGACTGGTGTCGTCGTGGCAATGCAAGGACTCGTACAATGCGTAACCTATTGGCTTCGGTAACGGTGGCGACCGCCGCTATCCTCGCCGCGCCGGCCCTGGCGGCCGACATCCCCGAATATCCCGACATCGAGATTCCCGACGTCGACTACGACATGGGCGGCTCGTTCTATCTACGGGGCAGCGCCGCGCTCAACCTCCACTGGGCCCGCGAAGCCAGGCACGATCCGACCTGGACCGGACAGATCGTCCATCCCATCGACAGTCTGGGTTACGGCTACAGCTGGGGCGCGGGTTTCGGCTACGAAACCGGCGACGGGCTGCGCTTCGACGTGACCATCGACAGCCTTGAGACCAAGGGCATCGGGATCACCAAGGCCGGTCTTCCGGCTCCCGACGTCAACGGCAGCTACAAGCTCCTGCTGCGCTCCACCATCGCGCTCGCCAACGTCTATTACGATTTCAGCTTCGGCGGGTTCGGCGGTTTCGGCGGCTATGGCGGTGAGGGTGGGGCCTTCGGCTATGTCGGCGCCGGCGCCGGCGTCGCCTGGAATCATGCCGAGGTCAATTTCAGCCCGACCGACCCGACCTCGACTTTCACCGTGCCCACCGGCAGTAACGTGACCCCGGCAGCGGCCGTCATGGCTGGTGTCGGCTACGACATGGGCACGTGGGTCGCCGATGTCGGCTACCGCGGCCTCTACCTCAATCAGATCAACAATTCGCCGACGGACCCCGCGACCAACCCCGGCCGCTGGTACGCGATCGATCACAACCTCATCCACGAGCTGCGCGGAACCATCCGCTACCGCTTCAACTAGCAGCAGCCCGCGACACCGGAAACGTCGAGCGGCGCCCACGGGCGCCGCTTTCGCTTTCTCAGGCGGACTTGTTGCCGCTGCGGGGATGGAGTTCGACCACGTCGCCCGTGCCCTGCTTGCGCAGGAGTCCCTCGACCGCACTGATCAGCGCGCCGCCGCCAAAAGGCTTCGGGAGGATCGGCGCCGTGCCGAAGCCCCGCGGCAGGCTGTCGCGGCCATAGCCGGTGGCGAATACGAACGGAATCGAGCGCTGGGTGAGCGCCGCCGCCACCGCGTTTACAGGCTGTCCGTGAAGATTGGCGTCAAGCACCGCGGCATCGGCAGGATGCTGCTCGATCATGGCCAACGCTGCCTCGACCGTCGCACAGGGCCCGAGCACCGTGAAGCCGGCGGCGATGAGTTCGTTCTCGATGTCCATGGCGATGAGAGGCTCGTCCTCGATGACGATGATGCGGTACTCCGCGCCGCGCTTCCGGGATGAAGCCGATTTTCCCTTGGTGTGATGCAAGACCACCTCCCCCAGAGGAACGCGCAAGCTGCAGGAGATACCGCCACTTTCATAGCGCAGAGCCGCCTCGCCGCCGTCTGCAAGCAGCGTGCGCTCGATGAGGCTGGTGCCGAAGCCCGGTTTGATCGAGGCCGCGGGACCGACGGGCGCCGTCTCTCGCCACTCGAGGAACAGCTGCGGCTTGGGAACGGACTCCACCTTCCATTCGATCCGCAACCGGCCGTCATCGCGCGACAGCGCGCCGTATTTGCGCGCATTGGTTGCGAGTTCGTGCAGAACGAGACCGAGGTGGACGGTCACCTTGGAGTCGAGCTGCACGCTCGGCCCCGACAACGTGACGCGGCTGTCGGGCGAGCCGAGCAGCACCTGTTCGATGAGAAGGTCCTCGAGTTCGGCACCCTGCATCGTCTGCTCGACGAGAAGGTTGTGGGCACGCGCCAGCGCCTGCACCCTGCCGGCAAAGCTTGCGACGAACTGCTCGCTGGTCTCCGCCCGCCGCACCGATTGGGCCGCCATGGACTGCACCATGCCCAGCGTATTCTTCACGCGGTGATTTAGCTCACCCATGATGAGCCGCTGCGTTTCCTCGGCCCGCTTGCGCTCGCTGACGTCGCGCGCGATCTTGGAGGCCCCGACGATGGTGCCCGTGCCGTCGCGGATGGGAGAAACGGTAATGGAGACGTCGATCGTCCTGCCGTCCTTGGCAACGCGCTTGGTGTCGTAGTGGTCGACATGTTCGCCGCGCTTCAACGAGGCGAGGATATCGAGCTCCTCGGCCTGCCGGTCGGGCGGAATGATCTTGATAATGGGCTGACCGATCATTTCCTCGGCCGTGTAGCCGAAGATGCGCTCGGCACCGGCGTTCCACGAGGTGACGATCCCATCGAGACTCTTACCGACGATCGCGTCGTCCGAGTTGGCCACAATTGCGGCGAGCCGGTTGGCGTTGAGCGCATGCCGCGACCGGTCGGTGGTCGCGACCAGCATATCCACTGCGCCGGCGACGCTACCGGAGGCGTCGGTCACGAGCCGCGGCGTGGACACGAACGAGGTGCGGCTTCCATCCGGCAGCTCGACCACAACTTCGCGTTCGCCGGGCTCCAACTCGCCCCTCAGAAGCCTTGCCAGTGGATAATCCTCATCCGCTATCGGGCTGCCGTCGGGCCAGAACAGCCGAGCGGCGCCGGGCCACCGGAGGCTCGATGACTCCTTTGCATCGCGCCACAGCGCCGCGGCAGCGTCGTTGAAGTGGATAACGTTACCGTCGCGGTCCGTCGCAATGACAGGGACCGGGAGGGCCCTAAGAAGCTCGTCTGATTGGATCACTCAAGTCCTGCCCCGCGCCCCTCCAACAAATCTCTGGCTGATTTTCATTAGGACCCCAAATGCCGGAACGCTCCGTTGGTTCCAAAAATTCGACTATGAGGCCAGTTGGAATGCTTCGAACCGGCCAAGTGCCTCCTCGATCAGCCGTTTGTGAGGGCGACTCGTGCCGGGGCCGAACCAGTGCCAGGCCTGGATTGTCAGGCGGCCTGCCGCCCGGTCCGCTTTCAGGTCGAGCCCGGCGACGATCGCGTCTCCAATCAGTACCGGCAGCGTGAAATATCCAAGCTGCCGCTTGGCCTTAGGCACGTACGCCTCGAACAGGTGCTCATAGCCGAAGATCATACCGGTGCGGCGGCGCTGGATGATCAGCGGATCGAAGGGCGAGAGGATGTGAACTGTGTCCGCAAGCGGCGCGTCGCGCCCTGCGAGCGCCTCGGGTGTCGCCCAGTGCGGCACTTTATCCGCACCCTCGATCACGACGGGAACGAGCTTTTTCGCCCGTACCCGCGCTTCGAGCCTTAGCTTCAGCGCCGGGCCGATGTTCGTCGCCAGGTGGCGGATCGAGTCGACGCTCACGACACCCTGCGAGCGGAGCGCCCGGTCGATGAGGTAGTCGAGAACCTGGCCCGGCGTCGCGGCGCGCGGCCGCGGCGGCCAGCCGAAATGCCGGTCGGTCAATTCGTAGGTTTTTACCATGCCGCGGCGTTCCGAAATGGTGAGCGCGCCGTTGTAGAATCCGCGCTGCAGCACGCGCTTGGTCGGCTTGCGCGAGGCCCAGGGGTGATCCTTCTCCACCGGCTCGTCGTCGACGTCCCGGATGGAGATCGGCCCTTCGCGACGGATGCGGCGAAGCACCTTCTTGAGCTCGTTCAGATCGGCATCGGCATACCACCGCGACGGCGCGATCCGATGCGCCCGCATGTCCGGCAGGAAGTAGCGCATGTCGCGTGTCGGGACGTAGCTCAGGGCATGCGTCCAGTATTCGAATACGGATTTGTCGATCGACTGGGCCTGGCGGAGGTCGCCGCGCCGGTACTCGGGGATGCGGTTCCAAAGGATATGGTGGTGACAGCGCTCGACGACGTTGATCGTATCGATTTGCACATAACCGAGGTGGGCAATGGCTTCGGCCACCGCTCCCGGTCCCGCCCCGAACGGCGCGGTCTCGTCGAGCCGCTGCGCAGCAAGCCACAGCCGGCGCGCCTGTGGGGTCGTCAGAGGAACGGACTTCATGGAAGCAAGAGCACCCGCGATTCGTTACCGGGAGCCGGTTTGAGCAACCGAAGCGAACATACTATGCTTTCGGGCAGGTGGTATCGGTTCGATGTTCATCCGAAGGTGGGCCCCTTCCGGCTTGGCATTTTGGTGCCCATATAGCAGGTCTTCGGGCGCCCGTGCCCCAAGCCTGCCTACGGGAGTGAAAGCGGTGGATCGAGTTTCCTCAACATTGCCGGTGGCTGCAAGTCCGCTGCTGCTGCGCGCCTCGCGCGGCGTCCCGCCGGCGCGGGTCGCCATCGAGCTCGAAGACGCCGCCCTTGCCGTCGCGTTGCGGCTCCGCCTGTCGCTGCTCGCCGAGTTCGAGGAAACGAGCCGGCCCGATGAGGCCGACGTGATCGTCTCCGATCGGCCGCTGACCGACGCCAGTCGCCCGGTGCTGATCATCGGGTCGGACAAGCGGCCGGGGCAGGGGGAGAGCGTCATCCGCTCCATCGAACCCGCCCTTGTCCTTTCCGCGGCGGCGCTCGTTGCGGCCGGCCACCGCATCGAGCCGCACGGCCGTTCCGCCGGACCCGATGCCGCACCCGTGCGGCTCAGCGGGCGCGAGCAGCA
>CAYRNE010000199.1:0-5953 GCA_964425245.1 uncultured Devosia sp. | reverse complement strand
ACAATAGCGGCCAATGCGGCAATTGTGGCCAATCTGTACTAGATTGTCGATCTTCGTGCCCTCACCGATCAAAGTATCTCCGAGGGCACCTCGATCGATGGTCGTGTTGGCCCCGATCTCGACGTTGTCCTGAATGATGACGCGACCAAGCTGCGGGACCTTCCGGTTCGAGCGACCGAAATCGAGCCAGCCGAACCCTTCGCAACCGATCCGGGCGCCGGCATGGACGACGACGTTGTTGCCGAGATAAGCGCAGGCAATCGTGCAGTTCCCGGCGACGGTGCTGTTTCGGCCGATGGCGACGCCCGGCCCGATCACGGTGTTGGCGCCGACGAAAGTGCCGCGGCCGATCTCGACGCCACTGCCGAGGACGACCCCGGGGCCGAGCACCACGCCGGGCTCAAGCACGGGCTCCGCGCCGTTACCGTCGGCGCCGCCTCCGATCGAGGCGCGCGTGTCGGCCGGGAAGAGCTTGTCCAGCAAGTCGGCAAAGAGCTCCTGGGGCCGGTCCGTCACGATTGCCACGGTTCCCGGCGGAACCAGCTCGCGGAGGTTCGTCGCGACCACGACCGCGCCTGCAGACGTCGCCCGGAGATGGTCGGCATAGTCTTTCTGGGCCGCCAGTGCGATGTCGTGCGCACCGGCTGCATCCAGTTCGTCGGCGCCCGAGATGATGAGCCGCGCGTCGCGTGCATCGATCCCGAGAACGTCCGCCTGTGCGCCCAGCAGTAGACCCAGGGGGAGCGGTTCCGTCGCTGGATGGAAACGGGTATCGACCATGATCACACACGAACAATCGGGCCGCGGTGCGAAACCGCACCGCGGCCCCTGATGCCTTATGCGACGCCGGCCTCGATCAGCGCAACCGGCCTAGAGCAGATTCTGGATCGTCAGCTGGAAGATCTGCGTCTGGTCGTCGGTGGCCTTGCTCAGCACATAGCCGAAATCACCGCGCAGCGGGCCGAACGGGCTGTACCATATGATCGACGCACCGACAGACGCCTTGAGCGGATTGTCGACGCTGGTGGGCGTAGCCGCGAGGCCGCCCGGCACGCCATTGATCCAGGCCGCGTCGGCCCAGATGGCGCCGTTGATCCCGTAGTTCTCCGGCAGCACCGGGATCGGAAACTCGACCTCGCCCGAAATCGCCGCGTACATCGTCGACCCAATCGTCTCCCCGCTCACCGCGTGGCGCGGACCGACCTGCCGCGGCGCAAAGCCACGGATGACGGAGCCGCCGAAATAGAAGGCCTCGAGCGCGTCGGTCGAGGTCGGCGTGCCGAACGAGTTTACGATGCCCGCCTGGCCCTTGACGCTCGCGACGATGCCCGTGTCCATGAGCGGGACGTAGTAGCGCGCCTTGGCCTCGGACTTCAGCAGGTTGTAGTCCCAGCCGATATACTGCTGCGTGAGCGTTGCGTAGAGGCCCTCGGACGGACGCTTGGGATCGTCGAGGCCGTCATAGACCAGCGTATAGCCCACCCAGGCTTTGTTCCGAACCATGCCGTCGGTCACGATCGAGGACAGGCTGGCCGTGTGAGGCACTTCCGGCGTCGCGGAATTATTGTCGTGGTCCCACGTGAGGTTGTCCTTGAACTGCTTGGTCTCGACGCCGCCGAAGAGCGAGGCGGAGACGTCCCGCGTGACGGGTAAGCCGAAGCGAAGCTGGCCGCCGGTCGCTGTCGAGCCATAGAAGCTCGACATCGTTTCGTCGGCGATGCGATGGTACACATCAATCCCCGACGAGATATTGAGCCCCATGAACCGGGGTTCGGTGAAGGAGAAATCGAAGCTTTTGCCGGTCTGCGACGCCCCGATGGCGACGCGCAGATACTGGCCCCGGCCGAGGAAATTGCGCTCAGTCAGCGAAACCTCGCCGAGAATACCTTCCTCGCTCGAATAACCGACTGTAGCGCCGTAGTCGCCGGTCGAATCTTCCTCGACATTGATGAGGATCAGAACCTTGTCGGCCGCGCTGCCGGGCTGCAGATCGATCGAGACGGTCTTGAAGAAGCCGAGGGCCTCGATATCCCCCTTGGCGCGCTGCACCATCGAGCGGTTGAAGGGGTCCCCTTCCGCGAAGCCGAGCTCGCGCCGGATGACGAAATCGCGGGTCTTGACGTTGCCGGTGATCTCGATGCGCTCGACGTAAACGGTCGGTCCGTTATCGACGAGGTACGTCACGTCGAATGTCCGCTCGGCGATGTTGCGGGTCATGCGCGGCCGCACATCGGCGAACGGGTATCCCTGGGCGGTTGCCTCGAAGGCCATGTCGAGCTGCGTGCGCTCGAGATCGGCGAGCGAATAGCGGCTGCCCTGGTTGGTTCGGATGGTGCCCGTCAGAGCGTCGGCATTGAGACCGGCGATGCTGGTCTCGATGCTGACGTTGCGAATCTCGTAGCGATCGCCCTCGGAGATCGTGAAGTTGAGGAAATAGGCGTTGCGGCTCGCGTCGAACTCGGCAACTGCGGAGGTGACCACCGCGTCCGGGAAGCCGCGGTTTGCGTAGTAAACGCGGATGAGTTCCTTATCGAGCGCGACCTTCTGGGGATCGTAGGCATCGTCGCGGAAAAGCCAGCTCAGGAAATGGGTTTCCCTGGTGCGGATGACGCCTTTCAACGTGCCCGCGCTGATCGAATTGTTGCCGGTGAAATTGATGGCGGCGATGCCCGTGCGCTGACCTTCGTTGACCTCGAAGATCACGCGCACACGCCCGTCGCCCGCGTCCTCCGTACGGGTCGTCACCCGAACGTTCGCGTAACCTTTGCCCTCGTAGGCGAGCCGGATGCTTTCGGCATCCGCAGCGATGATTCCGGGGTTCGCAACGCCGCGCGTCGCGACGTCGACCATGGCGATGAGCTGTGCGTCGGAAAATCCCTGGTTCCCTTCGAAGAGAACGGCAGAGATCAGGGGGTCACGGTCCTGCGCCAGTGCGGCCCCCGCGGTGACCGCGAGAATGCCCGTTCCGGCAAGGGGCGCGGCGAACAGGATCGCCAGCGCCAGGAACGCGCCGCGCATGAGCTTTGTGGTTAGAAACATGTTCTTATTGCCTCGTGCGACCCTGGCCGGGGAATCGACGCGCGCGGCCCCCAGCTACTCCTCTGAAAGCATTTACAGCTTTCTTAACCCTAGGCAAGCCGCGCCACCCGGCGCAGTTACCAAAAGATTGGCTTGCATGCATTCATGCAACACCCCGAAAACCTAGGTTAGCCAAGGGTTAACAAGATTCGGGATGCAATCCGAGAGGTCATTTCGCTCACTGCTCTCCAATGGCGGAACGGCGGAGAACGCAGGAGTCGTCCGAGGCTAGAAAATGTCGTTGAAAAGCGTGAACACGGTGAGCGTGAAGACGACGGCAAGCCCGAAGCGGAAGCCGATCTCCTGAACGCGCTGGCTCAGCGGCTGACCGCGCACCGCTTCGATGAGGTAGTAGAGCAGATGCCCGCCATCGAGAAGCGGGATCGGCAGCAGGTTGAAAACGCCGATGTTCAGGGACAGAAGCGCCATCAGGTTGATGAGCGCGATGACCCCGAGGCTCGCCACCTGCCCGGAGACCTGGGCCACCTTTACCGGGCCGCCAAGCTGATCGACGTCGCCCCGGCCAACGAAGAAATCGCCGAGGAAGGCCACGGTGCGATCGAGGATGAAGCGAATCTCCTCGAAGGTCATGCCGACGGCCTCGAGCGGGTCCGGCCGGTAGACGGTCACGTCGGAAGGGTCGACCTCGGCGCTCACGCCGATCCGGCCGATCCGATGCTCGTTGCCGAATCGATCGGTCGTCGTTGCCGATTCGGGCGTGAGCACAATGGTTTGGTCGTTTCCGTCACGCTCCAGCAGGATCGTCACGGGCCGGTCGGGCGAGGTCGCGACCAGCCGCTGCATGTCCTCAAAGCCGCGCACCCTGTAACCGTCGACGGCAAGAATCGTGTCGCCGCTCAATATGCCGGCCTCGGCGGCGACGGAACCGGGCAGTACCTCGTCGATCACGGGCGCGATCGTGTAGCGGCCAAAGCCCAACAGAAGCGCGTAGAGCACAAGGAAGGTGAAAAGCACGTTCGCCGCCGGCCCTGCGACGACCACCGCGATGCGCCTCCAGACGTTCTGGTTGGCGAAGAGCCGCTGCTGCAGCCCGGGATCGGCTCTCGCCAGTATCTCGGGATCGGGAACGCTGGCGGCGTTCATGTCTCCCACAAACCGGACGTAACCGCCAAGCGGAATGGCCGAAATGCGCCAGCGCGTCCCCTCCCTGTCGGTGTAGCCGACGAGTTCGCGGCCGAAACCGATCGAGAAGGTCTGGATCGCAATGCCGTTCCAGCGGGCGACGAGGTAGTGGCCCATCTCGTGCACGAAGACGATGATCGTCAGCACGACGAGGAACGGCACCACGTAGGAAAGCAGCCAGATCACAAAATCCATCGCGTCGACGTTCGTCCCCTGGACCATTCACACGGGCGGCTTCCGCTGAATGCGGTCACCAGCCAAGAAACCCTGGCGCCACTGCGTCGAGCCCGCCGCGCGTCGCCCCCACGGCAAACACGAAAAGCACGCCGAAAGTTAGGCTGTCGAGGCGATCGAGCAAGCCCCCGTGCCCGGGAATGATGTCTCCCGAATCCTTGATCCTGAAGCGCCGTTTCACCGCGCTTTCGGCGAGATCGCCGATCTGTCCGAGCACGCTGACCGTCACCGCGAGGCCGAGGCCGATCCACCAGGGAGAGGTCGGGGCGATGATCAGCCACACGACCAGCCCGGCCAGCGTGCCTAAGGCGAGGCCGCCGATGGCGCCCGACCAGGTCTTGCCCGGCGAGATATCGGGGGCGAGCCGCTCGCCGCCGATCTGCCGGCCCGTGAAGAAGGCGCCGGTGTCGGTCAGCCATACGACCGCGGCCAGGAATATGCTGAGCTCGAAGCCATCGAAGGACGTGCCCCGCATGGCGAGGGTCGCGAAGATCACGGCCCCGAGGAAGGCTACGCCCCCCGCTCGCCACAATCCCGTCGGATGCGGCGCAATCAGCGCTATGGCGATGGCAACGGCAATGACCCCGGCGGTTCCCCACGCGCCGGCGAGCGGGAAGGCCAGGGCGGAAAGGGCGACGAGTCCGATGAGGATGCCACCGGCCGGCGTCAGCGGCCGCAGTGTGACCATCCGCTCCCACTCGCGATAGCAGCCGGCGAACACCGCGCCGACCAGCGCTGCGAAGACGTAGCCGCCGAGGTAAAGGCCGGCGATCGTAACGGCAATGAGGACGATGGCTGAGGCGATACGAGGACCGAGATCGGACCAGGAGGCCCGGCTCGCTGGCGGCGCTTTCGGCTGCGGCGCCTCCGACACACTCACCTCAGGAGCGCCTCGACGCCGCCGAAACGCCGGTCCCGCCCGGAATAGTCCTCCAGAACCTCGAGGAATGTCGCCTCGTCGAAATCGGGCCAGTTGCAACCGACGAAGGCAAGCTCGGCATAGGCGCCCTGCCAAAGCAGGAAATTCGAGAATCGCTGCTCGCCGCTCGTGCGGATGATGAGATCGGGGTCCGGGATGCCGCTGGTGTAGAGAGCGTTCGCCACCGTCTCCTCGGTGATCGCGTCGGCAGAGAGTTCGCCGGCGGCGACGCGAGCGGCGATCGAGCGGACGGCGTCGGTTATCTCGGCCTTGCCGCCGTAGTTGAACGCCACCAGCAACTTGAGGCCGCTGTTGGCGCTTGTCTTGTCCTCCACGTCGTCGATCAGGCGGCGAAGCGAGGGCTCCAGCCCGTCGCGGGAGCCGATGATCCGAACCTGGACGTTGTTCTCGATCAGCCGCTCCAGGTCGGACGCGACGAAACGGCGCAGCAAACTGAAAATAAAGCTGATTTCGTCGCGCGGACGATTCCAGTTCTCCGACGAGAAGCTGAAGACGGTCAGGTAGTCGACGCCATAACGGATGCAGAGCTCGACCAGCCGCCGAAGCGCCTTTACGCCC